>DATLWR010000091.1:0-11280 GCA_035576205.1 Mariprofundaceae bacterium | reverse complement strand
CGCCGCTCATGGGCGGAGCTCCCGCCGCAGGCAGGGCGGCGCCCGAGCCGCGGGTCGAGATCGGCCAGATCGATATCCTGATCGAGTCTCCCTCCCGACCGGTACCCGCCCCGGCGCCGGCTCTCCCGCCGGCCGGCATGGCCAGCCGGCTTTACCTGAGGAGGCTCTAGATGCTTCCGATCGGCTCGCTGTCTGCTGCGGCGACTTCGCTACGCCAGTTGCTGGCCGACAAGATCGCTGACCTGCAGGCGTCGGATGTACTGATCGGCCATCCCAAGCCGGCACTCGCGACAACGGACAATCAAGATCCAACCAGACTGAATTTGTTCTTTTACCATGCCACCTACGACGGCTATCCGGCCGACGGGGCAGCGAGCGATCCGTTTTTCGTGCGCCTGTATTGCCTCATCACGCCATGCGGTGGCGATCCCGCTTCAGGCACCACACTTCCATCGGCCGGAGAAAACGACCTGCGCCTGATCGGCGAGGTGATGCGGGTGCTGCACGAATATCCGGTGGTCAACGTCGACGATGCCGATCAGGTGACGATCGCCAGACTGCAGATCGTGCCGCATGCGCTCAGCCTGGACGGCCTGAATCATATCTGGTCGACACAGGCCGATACTGCCTATCGCCTGTCGGTGGCCTATGAAATGGCATTGGCGCCGGTGCCGTTGGTGACGGCTTCCAGGCCATCTCCGGTCGTGGGGTCTCCCAGCATGCTGGCCTGGGGAAGGATGGATCGCGATCCCGGCAGCGCTCTGGACGGCGCGATCAGCCTGATGCCGGAAGTCGAGTACCTGGAAGTCGATACCGGCAGGGACGACTGGATACCGCACATCTGCCTGGTGGTGGATGAAGGTGCCGGACAGAAGACGCTCCACTACGTCAGGAAAATCGACGATCCGGGCCAGACGTTGAATGTGCTGGTCGCCGGCCAGGACCACGCAAAAGTGAAGCTGTTCTGGAGCGTCTGGCGGCGCAATGCCGACAACAGTGTCGTCGCCTGGCAGGAGGATATCGCGGACGGTGTGACGCCGGAGTTTGAGATCAGGAGCAACTCCCCTGCGCCGTTTTTCCCGGGCCGCATCGATCCCGATCCGGCAAGTATCAATAACGATATGGACAGAATTGCCAGCGTGAAGCTGCCGAGTAGCGCGGACCTGGGGAGTGCGAAAACCTGGCAGGCCATGCTGCATGCCGTCCATGCATGGGAGCACGAATATCCGGCTGGCAGCGGCCAAACGGTGACCACCCGGATCAAGAGCAACACGGTGCTGTTATACGGAGGCCAGCCGTGAGCGATGCCGCATTGCTTGCCCCGGAATGGGAGCGGATCGATCTGTTGGGCGCCTGCCTGAGCCTGGCCCGCCGGGGAGACGATATCTCCGAGGAGATGGGCATTCGCCTCGGCCAGTTGCAGCAGGATGTGATAGCCACGCGCCGGCAGCAGCCCTGGGCCTCGCTGGCCGAGCAGTGCCGGCTCGATACGCTGGATCAGGACATTCTCGCCTGCTGCCTGGCCCCGCAGGCCGAATCGCGGCTCGGCTGGATGTTCCAGGAATTGCAACCGGGCATCACTTCGCATTACCCCACGCCGGCGCTGATCCGCGAAATCCTGTTTCTGAACGGTGATGAGGCGGCGCTGCTCAGCCAGCGCCTGTCCGCCAGGGCGCCGCTGGTCGCCAGCCAGCTCATCGAGGGCAGCGGCTCCGACCTGTACCAGCCGATTCGCCCTACCGCCCGCGCAGCCGCCGGCCTGCTGGGATGGGCCAATATGGGGGCGGTGACGGTGCCCGGTGCGACGGAAATCCCCGTGCAGGCCCGGTGGAATGATCTAGTACTGCCGTCGCACTGCCTGCAGAGCCTGCGCGAATTCCTGTTGTGGATCACGCATCGCCGGCAAGTCGGAGAGATGTGGGGGGCGCGCCTGAGCGGCGGTCCCGTGGCGCTCTTCTCGGGCCCCTCCGGAACCGGCAAGACCTTTGCCGCCGAGGTGCTGGCCGGAGAGCTCGGCTGGCCGCTGTTCCGGGTGGACCTCGGCATGCTGGTCAGCAAATACATCGGCGAGACCGAAAAGAATCTCAATGCCCTGTTCGATGCCACGCATGGCCGCGAAATGGTCTTGCTGTTCGACGAGGCCGACAGCCTGTTCGGCAAGCGCGCCGAGGTGAAGGAGGCGCGCGACCGCTATGCCAACATGGAGGTCAGCCATCTGCTCTCCCGGATCGAACGGCATCAGGGGCCCTGCATCCTGACCAGCAATTTGCGCAAGCATCTTGATCCGGCATTCGCCCGCCGCTTCCAGATTGTCGTCGATTTTCCGCGGCCCGAAGCCGAGGCGCGCGCCGAGCTGTGGCGCAAGCACATCCCCGCCGAGGCTCCGCTCGCTGCCGACGTCGATGCCGTGTTGCTGGGCAACGAGGTTGTGCTGACCGGCGGCCAGATCCGCAATGCCGCGCTGCATGCGGCCTTTCTGGCGGCCGGAGATGCCACCGCGATCAGCCTCGGGCATATCGCCCGGGCGGTGTGGACGGAGATGGGCAAGGAGGGCAAGGAGATGATGCTTTCGAGTCTGGGCAGTCTGGCGGGTTACCTGCATGCGGAGGTGGCCGATGGTCAGTGTTAGGCAGATGCGGATGCGCTTGCCGGCCGGTTTCGAGCACCGTGCCGAAAACATCGCCAGGCTGGCCGGTCGGGCCATGGCACTGCTGCCCCACGGACAGAGCCGTTTCGTCGATCGGCTCGAGATCGGACCGGTCAGGATATCGCCGCACAGCAGCGATCAGGAAATCGCCGCCTGCATCGTCGAGTCGATCCGGCTGCGCCTGGCGGGCAACCCATGAGTACGTTCGCAAACATGATTCCGTACGCAAACGGCAATTCCTCGCAGCTGTCCGTGACCCGCGGTGTGCTGAAAGAGTACACGAACAGCGGTTCACCGCTCGAACTGAATTTCGAATTCAACCCGACCAGCATTTCGCGCAGCCGCGAGGTGGAGCTGGCGCCGCCCGGCAAGGCGCAGGCGACGATCGGCGGCAGGGATTTCAAGGATACCAAGGAGACGGCGCGCGCGACCCAGGGGGCGACAGTCAAGGCGGAAAGCCTGACCGTGAAAATCCTGCTCGATGCCACCGATCGCATGAATGCCGGGGATCCGGAAGCCCAGAGCAAGGGCATCCAGCCCGAACTCGACATCCTCTGCTACATGATCGAGCCCAAGCTGCAGAAACCGGGCGGTGCGACGACGCTGGCTGCCCTCGGCGCCGGCGACTCGGCGGGGCAGCCGTTTCCCTCGGTGCTGCTTTTTGTGTGGGGAACGCAGGAGTTGCCGGTACTGATGACCAAGGCGCAGTTCGACGTGAAGGAATACTTCCCCAATCTCGTGCCCTATCGCGCCGAGGTGACGCTGACCCTGCAGGTGATCCAGAGCAACAACAAGTATTACAACAAGGAGATCAACCGCATGGTCACATCCGTGCAGCAGGCCGGCGGCGCCGTACAGGGATACCAGAAAATGCCGGGCAACGACTAGGAAGCAGCGATGATTGCCAAGGGATCGCGTTACGAAAACTGCAGAAGCTTCGCCAGCGAAGACGGGACGACCGGCGGCTTTGCCGGCATCCGGCCGCGACCGATCGGCCCGGCATCGGCCGTGCTCGAATACACGGTCAAGGAGGGCGACCGGCTGGATTCGCTGGCACTGCATTTCTACGACGATGCGCAGCGCTGGTGGCGTATTCTCGACGCGAATCCCGGCATCGTGTTCGGTGCCGACCTGTTGCTGGCCGGCTATGTCGGCGAGGTGATCCTGATTCCGCGCTCGGTCGAGCCGGGAGGGAGCGCTTGAGCGGTCAGGATTTCCGCCAGCCGGCGGTCTGCCGGTTGACCGTCGATGGACAGGAGATCGCGGATCTTGCCCGCTATCTGGTCGAGGCCCGGGTTGAAACGGGGAGGAAGGAGGCGGCGGTTTGCGTCCTGACGTTCGATGCCGTCCGCCGCGAGGACGGCAGCTGGCTGATTCAGGATGCCGGCGTCTTCCTGCCCTGGAAACGATTCAGGATCGACGCCGATTTTGGCACCTATACCGAAGAGGTGATGCGCGGATTTGTCCGGGAAGTGAAAGCGGATACGCCGGAGCAGATGGGCGAGGCGAAGGTGACAGTCGTTTGCCAGGACGAGTCCCTGCTTCTGGATCGCCAGCACATCCGCAAGCAATGGTCGACGGAGGACGAGCCGAAGAGCGACGGCGACATTGTGCGGGAAATCGCGAGCGGGGAGTTCGGGTTCAATGTCGAGGCCGATGCCGGGCTGAGCAATGCCGGGCTGAGCCAGGATGGCACCTACATCCAGCTATTGCGCGACCGCGCCGAGGCGAACGGCTACGAATTCCATGTGCGGGCCGGCACGCTCTATTTCCAGAAACCGCAGCTGCAGGCCGATCCGCAACCGGCGCTGATGATCTATGCGGGGAACAAGACCAACTGCCTGAAATTCACTGTTTCCCATGACGGGCACAAGCCGGACGAGGTGGGCTTCGTGCGTGCTGCCGGGACGGGAACCGGGGTCGAGCAGCAGAGCTTCAAGCCCGATATGGCGACGCTCGGCAAGCAGGCGGCCACGAGCGAGGGCATGGGGCTGGCGCCGTTTGCCTGGCAGATGCCGAGGCCGAGCGGCAGCACGCTGGAAGAGGCGAAGGCCAGGGCGCAGGCCAAGGCCAACGAAAATGCCTGGAAGGTCGTCGGCGATGGCGAACTGGACGGTTCCCTTTACGGGCATGTGCTGCTCACACACCGGCCGGTCGGCATTTACGGCGTCGGCGAAACCTATGGCGGCCTCTATTACGTCGACCAGGTGACGCACGTATTCAATGCGACCGGATACCGGCAGGCCTTCAAACTGTTGCGCAATGCCACGGGCAGGAACAGCGAGCCGGAAAGCGCTGACCGTCTGGCGATGGTGAGGTAATCATGCAGGAAACAATGCTTCGGCTGGCCAAATTCGTGGACGAGAAACGCTTCGGCAAGTACCGGGGAACGGTGACCGACAACCGCGACAAGCAGCATCGCGGCAGGCTGAAACTGCTCATCCCCTCGGTGCTGGGCGAGAAGGAAACGGACTGGGTGTTGCCGTGTCTGCCGCATGGCGGTTCTGCCGGGCACGGCATGTTCACGGTGCCGGAGATCCACGCGCAGGTATGGGTCGAGTTCGAGGAGGGGGACATCCACCGGCCGATCTGGGTGGGCACATTCTGGCAACAGAAGGATGACGTGCCCAAGGAGGCGGCGAAGGACGAGCCGACCACCTGGCTGCTGAAAACGAAGGGGGGCCACATCCTGCAGTTCGACGACAAGGAAGGGGAGGAGCGGCTGTATCTTTACCATCCCAAAAAGGCGTCGCTGGAGATCGACAAGAAAGGCGTGGTGGCGCTGACCGATGCCAAGGGTGGCAAGCTGACTCTGGATGCCGATGCGGGGAAGATCGTCGTCCAGGACACCAACGGCAACACCCTGACCATGAGCTCGTCGGGCACCGTCGTCGAAGACGGCAACGGCAACAAGGTCGAGATGAGTTCAAGCGGCGTCAACGTGAAAGGGCAGCAGATCGTCGTCGAGGGGACACAGGTGATGCTGGGCGGTCAGGGCGGCGAGCCGGTCATCAAGGGGCAAAGTTTTCTGACGCTGTTCATGACGCATGTCCATCCCACAGGTGTGGGACCGTCGGGCCCCCCGGTCCCGCAGGGCGAGATGAGCAGCCTGTCGACCAAGGTCCTGAGCGCATAGGGGGATTGAATGGCCGGATTGATCGACTCTGGATATCTGCGGTTTCCGTTCGACATCGATGCTGCGAGCGGCAACCCGGCCGTCAGCGGTCGCGCCGCGCACATCCGCGAGCAGATCGAGCAGGTGCTGTTCACCAATCCCGGCGAACGGCTGTTCCGGCCCGAATTCGGGGTCGGCATCCGGCACATGGTGTTCGAGCCCAACAGCCAGGCGCTGTGGGGGATCGTCAGCAGGCAGCTGGGGGCGGCGCTGACGGATGTGCTGTTCGGCGAGGTGGATCCGCGCACGCTGGAGGTCGACGTGAGCGGTGACGGCGAGCAGCTCGTTGTCCGGGTTGCCTACACGCTGGCGGCGATCAACCGGCAGGAGTCGCATACCTTTGCCATAGGCTCGGGAGGCAGCGGTGGCTGAAACGCCGCAGGTCAACCTCTCCTTCCAGGGGATCTGCCCGGACTGCGGCACCCGCGAGGTGACGTTGCCTGCCGCATTGCCGCCGGTCGGCGACGATTTCGACTGGCTGGTCCGCGATTACGACGGCTTCCGCATCTTCATGCTCGAGGAACTGGCCGCCCGCTTTCCCGAGCGGCAGCGCTGGACGCCGGCCGATCTGGAGGTGGTGCTGGTCGAGGTGTTCGCCGCCATGCTCGACATGCTGTCGGACATGCTCGACCGGGTGGCGGCCGAAGCCTTCCTGGAGAGCGCCCGGCGGCCCGAAACGGTGCGCCTGCTGCTCGGCATGATCGGCTACGATGCCGTCGGCATCGCCAGGGAGCGCAAGCAGATTCCGAACGATGCAACGGGCGATGCCGCAAGCCGGCTGCTCGAAAGCTACTGGCAGGCGCATCCTTCCGACATGGAGCGCGCCCGGCGCGAGGGACCGCGCCTGGTGCATACCCAGAAGCGCATGGTGACGGTGGAGGATTACGCGCTCCGCCTGCTGGAGCATCCGCTGGTGCTGCAGGCCCACGCCTGGGAGGAGTGGGGCGGTTCGTGGCCGGTCGTACGCCTGGCGGCGATTGTCTGGAACGATACCGACCTCGACAGCGCAGCCGTGCAATACCCGGACGATCTGCGTGCAAGTATCACGGGATTCCATGCCCGCTTCGGCATCCCGGTGCCGGATCTGAATGCCTCGCCGAGCATCCGTACGGTGCTCAGACCCTACGTGGATGCGCTGCGCATGGCCGGCCAGCAGGTGGTGTTGCAGGGGCCCGTCTATATCGGCATCTATCTGGCCATATCGGTCAAGGTGGCCGCCAACTATTTCCGTTCCGAGATTCGCCATGCCATCGACCATGTCCTGGGCCGGGGGGCGGGCGGCTATTTCGAGCCGGGGCGGCGGAGTTTCGGCGAGGATCTTTTCGCCAGCGATATCATCCAGGCGCTGATGGCGCTCGACGGTGTCGAGCATGTCTGTCTGAACCGTTTCAAGCGTCTTGGCAGCCAGTACCCGGATTGTGCCGATTCCGGCGTGGTCCGTCTGGACGGTCTGGAGGTGGCGGTCTGCGACAATGACCCGTCCGATCTGCAGCACGGTTTCTACCGGCTCAAGCTGGAAGGAGGTCTCGGCGGATGAGCGACCGTTCCGACCTGACCCGCTGGAATCGCGCCGGGCTGAGGCATTTCCGCTACATCGACGGCAATGCTGTCGAGTTTCTCGAAACGCTTCGCCAGGAACTGGCCGGCCGTCTTCCCGGCTGGGATGAGGTGAAGGATTTGGCCCTGCCCGGCGAAACGGAGCGGCAGCGGCTGGACCGGATCGAGGAACAATACCGGCGCGAGCGCGGTAGCTGGGCGTGGGAGATCAGCCGCAGTTTCGCACGCGCCTGCCATATCCTGGCCGAGTATGCCGATGCCTACGCCAACGAGGGCTATCTGGGTACGGCCAGCCAGTGGGACAACGTTCGGCGGCTTGTCGGCATGCTCGGTTATCACCCGGCGCCGCCCGCCTCCGCCTTGACCTATCTCGTCCTGCTGGCCAAGGCCGACATGGCGGGAAAGGTCGCGAAGGGCTTCCAGCTCAAATACGCGCCGGCCGGTGGCGGCAAGCCCGTGGTGTTCGAAACGCTGGACGATCTCGATATCGATGCGGCATTTAATGCGCTGCAGCCGGCCGACTGGAACAAGTCGCAGCTGCCGCTGGATGGTGCGACGGCGTGGTACGACGCCGACGGCAAGGGCGTCGGCGAACTGGATCTCTCGGCCGGCGATGTCGGCATCCTGCTGAACACCGATGATTTCCGCACGGCGAAGGCGCTGACCATTACCGACGTGGACCGCAGCAGCCATTCGCTGTCTGGCCTGCCCTCGTGGAATGGCCTGCTGCGGTATCAGGCGCGGTTGCTCGCGGGGGCGAAGGCGATCCGGCCAGTAAATTTGTACGGCAAGGACGTGGTGGTGTTCGAAAAGCCGCACGGCCTGTCGGCCGGCGATGTGGTCGCCTGGCAAGCCGGGGCCTGGCATTTCAACGAGGTGAAGGCCAGCGACATGATGTCGGTTCGTCTGAATATCTTCGGAGCGTTTCCTGCTCCCAACGATGTGGTGTATCGCCTGAATTGTCTCGACGACACGAGTGGACTTCCCATTCTGGGAAAGAAAGGCATCGTGTTCCCGCTTGAGTTTGCCGGCAATAACTCGGAGTACCTGGCCGTGGTTCGAGATGGTTCGGTGTTGCGGACGATCAGCAACACCGACTATGAAAAGGCCAAATATCCCGATACCGCTACCAAGGATACCCATTGCCGAATCACGAATGGGAATATCAGTGAAATATTCATCCACTTTCCGACAGACAAGAAAGCCGGGACGGTCAAGGCCGTTAATCCCCCCGATTTCGTCGTGGACGGTGCACCGAAAGGGCTGAAGAGCGGCGACTGGATCGTCGGCGAATCCGGTAACGATCGCTTTGCGCTGCTCATCGGCAGCATCGAGGAGCGCGAGCACGATTTCACGATCCGCTTCGCGTCGGCACAGGCGTCTTCCCAGGGCAGCGTCAGCGAGTCTCTCGGCAGGATCCTGCGCCGGTTGTCGGTGGCACTCGACGAGGATGTGCTGGCCGGTATGACGGTCGGCGATTTCACCAGCGGCAAGGCCGGAGACCTGCCCGTGTCGGCGATTCAGGGGGTGGGAACGGAATACTCCGGTGCGCTGGCAGCCAAGGGGATCGCTACCGTCCGGTCGTTGTATGAGACGGGACTAAAATCGGTCGGCGGCATTTCGGTGATCCGGATGCGGGAGTTCCGATCCAAGGCGGAAATGGTGATGTCGGTGCCGCTGACCGCCGAAACAGAGGCTCTTCATGATAGTCCGGTCTACGACCTGCTCAACGGGCCGGATGGCACGGTTTCTTCGGACGGCAATCCCGACACGCTGGACCGCATCTACGGACCTTTCTCTTTCACGCTCTATCCCGAGAAATACGACCGCAACGAGGAGTGTCTCGCCGCGGGCAGCGAGATCGAGCTGGCGGCAATGCCGGCCGGGCTGAAGAAGGGGCGTGACGTGCTGCTCGTTTGCGGCGGCAGAACGCTGGTTTCGCAGGTGCAGGGAATCGACGAAAAAACGCTGATGCTGACAATTGTCGACGCCATCAGTGAAAAGACTTTCGTCAAGGCGGATACGCTGCTGTATGCCAATGTGGTCAAGGCGGGTCACGGCGAGCGGCAGCCGGACCGCATTCTCGGCAGCGGCGACGCCGCTCAGTCGAGCCAGAGTTTCGTTTTCGCCGTGGCCGGCACGGCATTCGTCCCCGATGCCCTGATGCCGGCCGGCGTGCGCGCCGATATCGATGTGATCGTCGGCGAGCAGATCTGGACGCAGGTGGCTACCCTGGCCGATTCGGCTCCCAGCGATCCGCACTACGTCGTTCGCATGACCGAGGACGGCTATCTCCGGATCCAGTTCGGCGACGGCATCAACGGTCGCAAGCTGCCCAGCGGCCGGAACAATGTGCGGCTCCGTTACCGTCTCGGTACGGGACTGGCCGGCAATGTGCCGGCCGGCGGCCTCGAAAAGCCGGTCAATCCGCACCCGCTGGTCGATGCCGTGCGCCAGCCCTGCGATGCAGCCGGCGGCGCCGATATGGAGACTGCCGCATCCATGCGCGACAACGCCCCTGCCACCCTGCTGACGCTGGAGCGGGCGGTCTCGCTCGACGATTTCGCCAAGCTGGCGAGCGGCAACAGCAGTGTCTGGCAGGCGAAGGCTTTCCGGCTGAACGATGCCGGCAGCCGGCAGGAGCGGGTGCAGGTGGTGATCGTTCCGGCCGGCGGTGCCGCCTCGGATACGCTGTGCGGCAGCGTGCGGGATTTCCTGCAGCAGCATGCGCTGCCCGGCGTGCAGGTATCGGTCGTCAACTTCGCAAAGCAGCCGGTGAATCTGAATGTCGTGGCCCGTATCCGCAGCGATCGTTTCATCTTCGGTGATGTGATCGCCGCAGTCCGCCAGGCATTGCTGGATGGCTTGTCGCTGCGGAATCGCAGGCTCGGTGAGCCACTCTATATCAGCGAGGTCTACAAGATTGTCGAGGGTGTGACCGGCGTGGAGAGCTCCTATTGCGGTTTCGGCGGCAGCGAGGCCGATGCCCGGGTCATACGGCCGGGAAGCGACAGCAGCGTCGTCTATCTGGATGTCGGTTCGTCGTCTCTCGATCTGGTCCCGCAGGAGTACCGGCCATGAGTTACCAGTTCGATTCCCGGCTCGGCGAACAGCTCTACCGGCTGTTGCCGGAGGTGTACCGGACACGCGACCGGCAGGGGCAATCCGGCAACGATGGCGAACTGGCCGCCTACCTGGATGCGCATGGCCGGCTGTTCGATCTGATCCATGCCACGCTGGAACAGCAGTTGCGGGACGGCCTGCCGGAGACCAGCCAGGAGTGGCTGCTGCCCTATTTCGCCCGCCTGCTGGGGGTCGATATCGTGTCGCCGGGGGTGGCCGGCAAGCGTGCCGAGATCGGCGAGGCGATCGCCTGGCGGCAGCGCAAGGGGACGCTGGCCTGCGCCGAGCAGATCGCGCAGTCGGTCGGCGAGATGGAGGTCGAGCTGCAGGAGGGGTGGCGTCGGCTGGCGATGACGCCGCGCATCGGCATGCCGCTGGTGCCGGCGAGGGCATCGGATGCGGACAGCACGCTCGGCCTCGACATGGATTATCCGCCCGCCGCGACCCGGCATCCCGCCATGCCCGTGGCGATGGTGGATTTGCGGCGCTGTTCCCGCGCCGTGCAGGCGGATATCAACAATCCGGCAGCGCACTCGTCCGGGTTCGGCGGTATCCGCCAGACCTGGCGGCAGGCCAATGTGCATGGCGCGCCCTGTTTCCCCGGCAGCTTCGAGGACGTGTCGCCCCGGACGGTGGATGTCCGTACCCCCGTGACGCCGGACAGGGGCCTGTATCATTCCAAGCGTCTGCTGGCTTTTGCCGCGCCGCCGGGAGGCCTGTTTCCGGCGGCGCCGCTGGTCGAATCCTGGGCGGATGCCTTGCAGAAGGGTTACGTCGA
>DATLWR010000090.1:0-20901 GCA_035576205.1 Mariprofundaceae bacterium | reverse complement strand
GTTCGGCGATCGCGCTCCGGATGCCTTTGTCTCCAAGCCGTTTCACTACACCGATCTGCAGCGGGCCATGAAAGCGACTTCCCGCGTGCCGCCGGAGATGCCGCCACGCAAGTAACGTGGTGGTCGGCCGCTGAAGAAAGGATGGGTTGAAGCGGTCTAGAAGAGATCGGCGGCGATGCTGTCGGCCTGGACGATGCCGGATTCGCTGAGCCGGATCGAATCCTTGCCGACGATCAGGTGGCCGAGTTGCCGCCATGTTTCCAGCTCGCTGCCGAACATCGCCAGTACATCCAAGCCGAATCGCTTGCTGAACCAGGTGCGCGAGAAGCCGCTGTGGCGGCGCAGTCCCATCCAGACCGCTTCGGCAGCGCTCATGTGGCGGCCGAGCGACTCATGGTTGTTTACCGCCTGGCCGTGCAGGCGAGCCTGCAACATATAGGTTTCCGGAGAACGGATGTTGCTGTAGCGGTGCGCGCCGCCGTTGCTGCTGTCCCATTTGCCGGCTGCACCGGCGCCGATGCCGATGTAGTCATGGTACAGCCAGTAGCCGTCGTTATGGCGGCAATGGGCGCCGGCGCGGGCGAAATTGGAGATTTCGTAAGGCTGGTAGCCGGCCTCGGCGAGCCGCTGGCGTGTGGTGCTGAAAAACTGCAGCGATGTCTCGTCGTCGGGCAGCGGCAGCGGTTGCCGCCGATGGATGTCGGCCAGGCGGGTATGTGGCTCGATGGTCAGCTGGTAACAGGAGAGGTGATCCGGGCCGAGGCCGATCACGGTGTCCACGGTCTGCAGCCAGTTCGCGACCGACTGGCCGGGCAGGCCGTACATCAGGTCGAGGTTGATGTTGGTGAATCCGGCCGTGCGTCCGGTCTCGAATGCCGCCAGTGCCTCGTCGGGCGAGTGGATGCGTTCCAGCCATTGCAGCTGGCCAGTATCGAGGCTCTGCACGCCGATCGACAGGCGGTTGACGCCAGCCTGCCGGTAATCGCGGAAATTGCCGATATCCACGGTGCCCGGGTTGGCCTCAAGCGTGATTTCGGCATCGTCGGTCAGCCCGAAACGGTCGCTGGTTGCCTCGATGATGCCGGTGATGAGTTTGGGCGGCGCCAGCGACGGCGTGCCGCCGCCGAAGAAAACCGAATGGATACGACGACCGGCGAACTGTTCCTGGTCCGACCAGTGCTCCAGTTCGGCCAGCAGTGCCACCCGGTAGCCTTCCCACGGGAAATCGTTGCCGGCATGGGAGTTGAAGTCGCAGTAATGGCACTTGTGCAGGCAGTAGGGGATATGCACATAGAGCTGCAGGGGCATCAAAGCAGTACGACCTCGTAATGGCCAGGATCGAATGCCTCGTCGCTTTTCAGTGTGATCTCCTTGCGCAGGAACTCCTCCAGCCGGGCGACGTTGTCGCTCTCCTCGCCGAGCAGCAGGTCGATGATTTGCGGGTGCGCCGCTACCAGTAGTTTCTCACAGGGGTAGGCGCGGGCACCGGCCACCACCTCGCGGAACAGCTGGTAGCAAACGGTGGTCGGGCTCTTGGCGCTGCCGGTACCGTGGCAGCAGGGGCACTCCTGCAACAGCGTGCGGCCCAGCGAGTCGCGGGTGCGCTTGCGGGTCATCTCGACGAGTCCCAGGCTGGAGAGCTGGGCGATGTGGGTTTTTGCCTTGTCGCGTTTCAGCGCCTCGGCCAGCACCTCCATCAGACGCTGCTTGTTCTCCTCCTCCTGCATGTCGATGAAGTCGACAACGATGATGCCGCCCAGATTGCGCAGGCGCAGCTGATGCACGATTTCGTGCACCGCCTCGAGATTGGTCTTGAAACCGGTTTCCTCAAGGTTGCGCGAGCCGACGAAGGAGCCGGAATTGACGTCGATGGCGACCAGCGCCTCGGTCTGGTCGATGATGATGTGACCGCCCGATTTCAGCGGGACGCGCTTCTGCAGCGCCCGGTTGATCTCTTCCTCCACACCGTAGAGGTCGAAGATCGGCCGGTTGCCCGGGTAATAGTAGAGCCGCTTGGCCACTTCCGGCATGAAGCGGCGCGCGAACTTCTTCATGCTTTCGTAGGCTTCGCGAGAATCGATGTGGATTTTCTCGACCTCGTCGTCGACGTAGTCGCGCATGACGCGCAGGAACAGGTTCAGTTCCTTGTGGATCAGCGTGCCGGGTGCTGCAGTCTGGCTGCGTTTCTGGATATCCGCCCACAGGCGCAGCAGGAATTGCAGGTCCTGTTCCATTTCGGGTTCGTTATGGCCTTCGGCGACGGTGCGGATGATGATGCCGCCCTTCTCGGGTGCGATGTGCTGACCGATCTCCAGGAGACGCTTGCGCTCCTTGTCCCCCTCCAGGCGGCGGGCGATACCGATATGGTTGAGCTCCGGCAGATAAACGAGGTAACGGCCGGCCAGTCCCAGCTGGGTTGTCAGGCGCGGCCCCTTCGAGGCAATCGGATCACGCGATACCTGCACGAGGATCTGCTGGCCTTCGCGGACCAGGCCGGCGATGGGCGGGGCGTTGCGGCGCGGTGAGACGGCAACGGCCGTCGTGTCCTCGTCCGATTCCGGCGCCATGTTCTCTTCCGGTACTTCATTGAGTTCATGGTTGGAGAGATCGCTGCCCACGATGTCGCCGGCGTACAGGAAACCTGCCTTCTCCAGGCCGATATCGACGAAGGCGGCCTGGATACCCGGCAGCACGCGCTGCACACGCCCCTTGTAGATGTTGCCTTTCAGGCCGCGTTCGCGTTCGCGTTCGATATACAGCTCCTCGACCTGGCCGTTCTCGATCCGCGCAATGCGGGTTTCGAACGGTGCGACATTGACGAGAAGCTCGGTACTCATGCGGCAGCTCCACTGGCGTGTGACGGCATGACATGTTGCAGGAGGTTCAATGTGGCCCGGACCGGCAGGCCGATGACATTGTCCAGTGGCCCGTCGATACCCTCGATGAAGCCGGCAGCACCTCCCTGTACGGCGTAGGCGCCGGCCTTGTCCAGAACCTCGTTGTGCAGCAGGTAGATATCGATTTCTCGTTCGTCGAGCGGTCGGAAGCGAACTTCGGTCCGCACGATGGTCTGCTCGATCTTCTCTCCCAGACGTACGCAGACGCCGCTGACCACCACATGCTGGCGACCGGAGAGACGCTGCAGCATGATTTTTGCGGCGGCGAGATCGACCGGCTGACCCAACGCCTCGCCGTCCAGTGCCACCAGTGTGTCGGCGGCGATAACCGGCACCGAGGTTTCCGTGCAGGTCAGCGCCTTGCTGCGAGCCAGCCTGTGCACGAGTGCATCGACCGTTTCGCCGGGGAGGGCGGATTCATCAACATGGGAGGGCCGCACTTCGACGGCCAGTCCGGCACCCTGCAACAGTTGCAGCCGGCGCGGCGAACGGGAGGCGAGAATGATTTCCATGTCCGCATGTTAGATGAGTGTAAAAGAAATGCATCCGGGATTTCGCCGCTGGCGGGAGCATGAACTTGACGGCGCGAGCCTGTCGCTTACGATGCCCGAACCGTGAACAAAGTGACCGAATCCCCGCTCAGCCGCGCCCTCGAACTCTGCAAGCCCGACATGGCGCGCGTGGATGCCTGCATCCACGAAAATCTGCAATCCGACATCATGATGATCCCGGCCATCGGCCACTATATCGTCAATGCCGGCGGCAAGCGTTTCCGGCCCCTGCTTTGTCTGCTCACCGCTCGGCTGTTCGGTTACGACGGTGGCCGGCAGATTCCGATGTCCGTGGTCGTCGAGTTCATCCACACTGCATCGCTGCTGCACGACGACGTCGTCGATTCGGCCGAACTGAGGCGTGGCGCGCCGTCGGCCAATGGTGTGTGGGGCAATCAGGCTTCTGTGCTGGTGGGCGATTACCTCTTTTCCCGCGCTTTCCAGATGATGGTACGCGACGGCGACATGGCGATGCTGAAGCTGATGGCCGATGTCACCAATGCGTTGGCCGAGGGTGAAGTGCTGCAGCTTTCCCGCACCTTCCATCTGGAGATGACCGAGGCCGAGTGTTTGGAGGTGGTCGAGCGCAAGACCGCGGTGCTGTTCAAGGCGGCGGCCGAGGTCGGTGCGCACGTCGCCGGCCAGGATGCCGCAACCGTGGCAGCTATGGCCGAATACGGTATGTGCCTCGGTGTGGCATTCCAGCTGATGGACGATGCGCTGGATTATCTAGCCGAGGCCGAGGTGGCAGGCAAGCCTGTGGGACACGATCTGGAAGAGGGCAAGATTACCCTGCCGCTGATTTACGCCATGCACCGGGATCCTGAGCTCTTGGCACGGGTGCAAGTGATCGCCGAGCGCGGCGGTTATGAGGGTGATGACCGTGATTGGGTTCGCTCGCGCGTTCTGAAACAGCAGGGGGCCGAACATGCCATGGCCCGGGCCCGCGACTATGCCGAGCGGGCGAAACATCTGTTGCCGGTAAATGGTGTTGCCGAGCTGCGTACGCTGCTGGCCGAGCTGGCCGACTTTTCTGCTTTACGGCCCTATTAATCGGCTCACAAAGAGATTGCAGTGCTGGGCGCTTCGACCTAAGATGCGCGCCCTTCGCACGACGAAGGTAACACGGGGTGTAGCGCAGCCTGGTAGCGCGTACCGTTCGGGACGGTAAGGTCGGAGGTTCGAACCCTCTCACCCCGACCATTTTTCAAGTCATCCGACATCCAAACGACATGCTGCATGGCTCCGGCCGTGCAGCATGTTTTTTTCATCCTTCCTTAAGTTTCGTGGGTTCATCTGCTATGCTCGATGTGGCTTGACGGCCACAGTATTAGCATTTAATAATATGTCCCATTAACGAGATCAACAGGAGGTCTCTCATGAAAGCTTCGATGAAACGAGTCGCCATGCTGGCGGGCGCAACTGCGATCGTGGTTGCCGGGTTTGCCGGTACCGCCATGGCCGGAGCCGAGGGTAAGTGCAAGGTTTGCCATACGTTCGAGCAGGGCGGCAAGAACAAGACCGGTCCGAACCTGTTTGGCATCGTCGGCCGTCAGGCCGGTCAGGTGGAGGGCTACAAGTACAGCGACGGCCTGAAAAACTCCGGCATCACCTGGACGGAAGAGAATCTGCGCAAGTGGATCGACAAATCGAAGGATATGGTCGGTGACACACGCATGCCGAACCAGGGTGTGACTGGTGCCAGGGCGGACGAGGTCATCGCCTTCATGAACGCTAACAAGTAAGGGTTGATGCGAGACCGAAGGGCGGCCTGCGGGCCGCCCTTTTTGTTTGGTTGCCGCATTTCCCGGCAGTTGCCACATAGACGCTGGAAATTCGATGCTTGACTATTCATATATTAGAATATAATAATTCGCATGGTAGAAATTAAATAAAGACAGGGGGTCTTCTATGAAAACGTTCAAGCATGCCGGTATCCTGGCCACTTTCGCAGTTGTGGCGTTCGGTGGTTTCGCCGGCAACGCCATGGCGGCAGGTGCTGAAAAGCAGTGTCTGGCCTGCCATAACATCGAAAAGGGCGCTCCGGCCAAGGTGGGTCCGAACCTGTTTGGTGTGATCGGTCGCAAGGCCGGCCAGATGGCGGGATTCAAGTACAGCGACGGCCTGAAGAACTCCGGCATCACCTGGACGGAAGAGAATCTGCGCAAGTGGATGAACGATGCGCCGGCCATGGTCAAGGGTACGCGCATGCCGAAGCTCAAGATGGCGGGCGCGAACGCGGACGAGATCATCGCTTTCCTGAAGTCCAAGCGCTGAGGGACGTCTGATCCGGGCAAGGGGCGGCCAGCAGGCCGCCCCTGTTGTTTGCGGGCATTTATCTTGCGTCGCAATGCTGTTTCTGGGTGAATGCCGCGCATGTTGCCAGGCCCGCTACCCGCTTCCATTCATCTGCTCGACCTGTTCGGTACCGCTGTCTTTGCACTGACCGGCGCCCTTCGGGCCATCACCCATCGTCTTGACCTGATGGGAGCGGTGGTTCTCGGTGTGGTGACCGCCCTCGGCGGCGGCATGGTGCGCGACGCCTTGCTCGGCCGGCATCCGCCGGCCGCTTTTGCCGACCAGGCATACCTGATCATTGCCGCCGTTACCGCCTTCCTGACCTTTTTCTGGGGGCGGCGCCTGAACGAGCAGGAGGGGTGGATTATTGCTTTCGACGCGCTGGGGCTCGGCGTGTTTACACTGGTCGGCGCCTACGTGGCGGATCAGTCGGGCCTGGGCGCGGTCGGTATCCTGTTCATCGCCATGCTGACGGCGACCGGTGGCGGTGTGCTGCGTGCAGTGCTGGTGACCGAGGTGCCGTTCATTCTGCGCAAGGAGATCTATGCCTCGGCCAGCTTTCTCGGAGCAGCTCTCTACCTTCTGCTGCCGCAGCTCGGTATCGACGGACAGCCGATGTTCTGGGCGGTGGTGATTGTCACGACCGGCGTACGGCTGGGATCGTGGCGGCTGGGGTTGCATTTGCCGCAGTCCTGAGTTGGGCTGAGTTGAGCTGCCAATGGCGGCTTGCAACTCGGGACCGGATGCATATGATTCGCCCCGCGTTGGGCCGTTAGCTCAGTTGGTAGAGCAGCTGACTCTTAATCAGCGGGCCGTAGGTTCGAGTCCTACACGGCCCACCAGTCGCGAGGGGAGCAAGGCATGCCTTGCTCCCCTTTTTGATTTCGGCCCGGCAACGGCGATGCGGTCGCACAGGCGAGGGTGGCGGAATTGGTAGACGCGCTGGATTTAGGTTCCAGTACCTTCGGTGTGGGGGTTCGAGTCCCCCCCCTCGTACCAGATCGGCAGGTCGTCCGGATGCGTCCGGCGATCCTGTCCACAGATCAAGCCTGATTGGAGAGAAACGATGATTCAGACGAATGTAAAAGCAGTGGGAGCCAACGAGCACGAGGTGCACGTACAGCTGCCGAAGTCGGAATATGACCGTGTCTACGCCGCCCAGCTGCAGAAGCTGGCGCAGCAGGTGAAGATGCCGGGTTTCCGTTCGGGCAAGACGCCATCGCAGGTGATCCAGAAACAGTTCGGTCCGAAACTCCACGAGGATACCGTTTCCGAGCTCGTGCAGACCTATTACGTACAGGCCATCGAGTCCTCGGGACTGGTGCCGGCCGTGCAGCCGTACCTCGACATTCCGGCCGTGCAGCCGGAGGCGGGCTTTGCTTTTACGCTTAAGGTGACGACCTGGCCGGAGATCGAGCTGAAGGATTTGTCGAAGCTGAAGTTCGACGTGACCGACGTGACGGTGGATGACAGCGACGTGAAGTCGGTGGTGGATCGCCTGATGGATTCCCAGGTACATTATGAAGTGGTTGAGGACCGCCAGGCTGAAAAGGGTGACCAGCTGCATATCGATTTTACCGGCTATGTCGACGGCGTCGCCTTTGAAGGCGGCAAGGGTGAAAATGTCGCGCTGGTGCTGGGCGAAGGTCGCTTCATTCCGGGCTTCGAGGATCAGTTGATCGGCAAGAAGGCAGGCGAGGCTTGCGTGGTCATGGTGACCTTCCCGGCCGAATACCAGGCGGCGCATCTGGCCGGCAAGCCGGCCCGTTTCGAGACCACCGTCAGAAGTGTCGGCAAGGCGGTCAAGGCCAAGGATGCGGAAGAGCTGGCGAAGATGCTCGGTTTCGACGATGCCGCGGCATTTCGTGCCGACGTGAAGGGCCGGCTGGAGCAGGAAGCGGAGCAGGGTGCGCAGGCGACCACCCGCGAAGCGGCGCTGGTCGCCATGCTGGAAGCCAATCCGCTGGATCTTCCGGAGGCTCTGCTGGCGCAGGACATGCGCGACACCACGCAACGTGTGGTGCAGAACATGCAGCGTCAGGGTATCCAAGTGACGCGCGAGATGTTCGAGGATGAAGCGTTCCGGAACGAGGTGCGCTCCCGCTCCGAGAAGGGGCTGAAATTGTCCGTTTTGCTACAGGCGGTACGCAAGCTTGCCGACGTGTCGGTCGATGAGGCCGAACTCGATGCCGAGATTGACCGACAGGCAAAACAGTACCCAGCCGAGCAGCAGGTCCAGTATCGTGCCTGGATCCGCGGCCAGAAGGAGCAGCTGGAAGGGCTGCGGGAAATGTTGCTGGAGCGCAAGTGCATCGCCTATATCGTGTCGAAGGCCAAGGCCAAGGCGGTTTCAAAGTCGCTGTCGGCATGGCAGTCTGAGCAGGAGCAAGGCTGACCGGGCCGGCTATTGGCCCTGCTCTTGCATAGTGGCTAGTATGGTTGCTGCCACACCAAAGGAGTACGCATGAATCTAGTGCCGATCGTTGTCGAGCAGACTGCCAGGGGCGAGCGTTCCTACGATATCTTCTCGCGCCTGCTGAAAGAGCGGATCATCTTCCTGAACGGACAGGTGGATGACCATATCGCCAACCTGATCGTGGCACAGATGCTGTTCCTCGAATCCGAAGGGCCGGACAAGGATATCTATCTTTACATCAACAGCCCCGGCGGCCTGGTGACTGCCGGCATGGCCATTTACGATACCATGCAGTACATCCGCTGCGACGTTTCGACCCTTTGCGTCGGCCAGGCGGCCAGCATGGGTGCGCACCTGCTGGCGGCAGGTGCGGCCGGCAAACGCTTCGCACTGCCGAATGCCCGTATCATGATCCATCAGCCATTGGGTGGTTTCCAGGGGCAAGCAACCGATATCGAGATCCACGCCCGTGAAATCATCAAGCTCAAGGAGCGACTCAACGAGATGCTGGCCAAGCATACGGGCAAGCCGCTGGACAAGGTCTCCGACGACGTCGAGCGGGATTATTTCTTGACCGCGGAAGAGGCACGCGATTACGGTATAGTCGATAAGGTGCTGGTTTCCCGCGAAGCGGTGAAGTCGGCCGGAGGTGCGCATGGCACAAAGTAACGGCGGAGACAATACACTCTATTGTTCGTTTTGCGGCAAATCCCAGCATGACGTCAAAAAGCTGATTGCCGGCCCGACCGTTTTTATTTGTGACGAATGCATCGAACTCTGCAACGAGATCATCCAGGAAGAGCTGGCAGGCCAGGAGAGCAGCAAGAAATCCGGTGGCGAACTGCCGCGTCCGGCCGAGATCAAGGCCTTTCTCGATGAATACGTGATCGGCCAGGAGGCGGCGAAGCGCCTGCTTTCCGTGGCGGTTTACAATCATTACAAGCGCATTGCCCACAACGAGGCGAGCGACGTCGAAATCGCCAAGAGTAATGTGTTGCTGCTGGGGCCGACCGGTTCCGGCAAAACGTTGCTGGCCCAGACGCTGGCCCGCATCTTCGAGGTGCCGTTCGTGATGGCCGATGCGACGACGCTGACCGAAGCCGGCTATGTCGGCGAGGACGTCGAGAATATCATCCAGAAGCTGCTGCAGGCCGCCGACTACGATGTCGAGAAGGCGCAGCGCGGCATCGTTTATATCGACGAGGTCGACAAGCTGTCGCGCAAGTCCGATTCGCCGTCGATCACCCGCGATGTCTCCGGTGAAGGTGTGCAGCAGGCATTGCTGAAACTGATCGAGGGAACCGTGGCCAGCGTGCCGCCGCAGGGTGGGCGCAAGCATCCGCAGCAGGAGTTCCTGCAGGTCAATACGACCAATATCCTGTTCATTCTCGGCGGCGCCTTTGCAGGGCTGGAGAAGGTGATCGAGGCGCGCGGCAAGAGCCGTTCGATCGGCTTCGGTGCTTCCGTACAGGCCGAAAAGGAAAAGGATATCGGCGAGATTCTCGTGCAGGTGGAGCCGGAGGACCTGATCAAATACGGCCTGATTCCGGAGCTTGTCGGCCGTCTGCCCGCGGTAGCGACCCTGACCCAGCTCGACAAGGAGGCGCTGCTGCGCATCCTGACCGAGCCGAAGAACGCGCTGGTCAAGCAGTATCAGGCGCTGCTCAGGTACGACGATGTTGAGCTCGACTTTACCGACGACGCCCTGGAAGCCATCGCCGAAAAGGCGATCGCCCGCAAGACCGGTGCCCGTGGCCTGCGCGCCATCATGGAAGCGGTGATGCTCGACGTTATGTACGACATCCCGACGCTCGGCAATGTCGAGCGCTGCCTGATCAACCGGGAAGAGGTTGAGGGCCGTGCAAAGCCCGTCCTGGTATTCCGTGGTCAGGCCGGCGTTGCCGGGGCAGTGGCATCCTGAACCTGCCGTACCGGCGGTACGCTATGCGCCGCATCGCGTGCCGTGTTTCCGAGGAGTAAATCGTGGCTGAATGGAAGAGTGAAGACCAAGGCAAACCTGTCCCGTTGAGCGCTGGCTCGCTGCCGGTATTGCCCCTACGCGACATCGTTGTATTCCCGCACATGATCGTGCCGTTGTTTGTCGGCCGCGACAAATCTGTGCGCGCGCTTGAAGAGGTAATGCAGAGCGACAAGGCGATCCTGCTGGTCGCACAGAAGGATGCGACCCAGGACGATCCGGGTGTGAGTGACCTGTTCGAGGTCGGTACGGTCGGCCACATCCTGCAGTTGCTGAAACTGCCCGACGGCACCATCAAGGTGCTGGTGGAGGGCGGCCAGCGGGTGGCAATCACGTCGCTGAAGGATGAAGAGAAGTTCTTGCGAGCCAGTTTTTCGCCGCTGCCGGAAGTTGACGAGGATACCCGGGAGCAGGAAGTGGTAGCCCGCTCGGTGATCCAGAAGTTCGAGGCCTACGTCAAACTGAACAAGAAACTGCCGCCGGAGGTGCTGGTATCGGTCTCGGCGGTCGACGAGGTCGACAAGCTGGCCGACACCATCGCCGCGCACCTGAATCTGAACGTCAACGACAAGCAGGCTTTGCTGGAGACGCCGAGCGTCATCGACAGGCTGGAGCGCCTCTATGCTCATATGGAGGACGAGATCGAGCTGATGCAGGTGGACAAGCGCATTCGTTCGCGCGTCAAGCGGCAGATGGAGAAGAGCCAGCGCGAGTACTATCTCACCGAGCAGATGAAGGCGATCCAGAAGGAGCTCGGCGAGGAGGAGGGCGAAGGCGATTTGCAGAAGCTCTCCGAGCTGATCGAGTCGGTGGGGCTGTCCAAGGAGGCCAAGACCAAGGCCGATGCCGAGCTGAAGCGGTTGAAGATGATGCCACCGATGAGCGCCGAAGCGACGGTGGTGCGCAACTATCTGGAGTGGCTCACCGAGCTGCCATGGAAGAAGCGTTCGAAGATCAGTCGCGAACTGGCGCCGGCCGAGAAGGCGCTCGATGAGGATCACTACGGCCTGGAGAAGGTGAAGGAGCGCATCCTCGAGCATCTCGCCGTATTGCGGCTGGTGCGCAAGATGAAGGGGCCGATCCTCTGTTTCGTCGGCCCTCCGGGAGTCGGCAAGACCTCGCTGGCGCGCTCGATTGCGCGTGCCACGCGTCGCGAATTCGTGCGCATGAGTCTGGGCGGCGTGCGCGATGAGGCCGAAATCCGCGGCCATCGCCGTACCTATATCGGTTCGATGCCGGGCAAGGTGATCCAGTCGATGAAAAAGGCTGGTACGCGCAATCCGCTGATCCTGCTCGACGAGATCGACAAGCTGGGTGCCGATTTCCGCGGCGATCCGTCGGCAGCGCTGCTGGAAGTGCTCGATCCGGAGCAGAACGCCACCTTCAATGATCATTACCTGGAGGTCGATTACGATCTTTCCGAGGTGATGTTCATTACCACCGCCAATACGATGAATATCCCGGCACCGCTGCTCGACCGCATGGAGATCATCCGCATTTCCGGCTATACCGAACATGAGAAGCTGGCCATTGCCAAGCGCTATCTGCTGTCCAAGCAGCGCAAGGATCACGGCCTGAAAGCTGAACAGCTGGAAATGGATGAGGCGGCGCTGCTGGAGATCATCCGTCATTACACGCGCGAGGCCGGTGTGCGCAATCTCAGCCGCGAGATCGCCAATATCTGCCGTAAGGTGGCGCGTGAGCTGGTCGCCGATGACAAGCGGAAAACCGTCAAGGTCGGCAAGGAGCGCATCGAGCATTACCTGGGCGTTCACAAGTTCCGCTTCGGCATCGCCGAGGCTGAGGACCAAGTCGGCGTGGTCACGGGGCTGGCATGGACGGAAGTGGGCGGCGAGCTGCTGCAGATCGAGACGGCGCTGATGCCCGGCAAGGGTAAGTTGACAGTGACCGGACAGCTCGGCGAGGTGATGCAGGAGTCGATCCAAGCGGCATTTTCCTATGTCCGATCGCGTGCGGCGCAGCTTGGCCTGAAACCCGATTTTCACCAGAAGGTCGACATTCACGTGCATGTGCCCGAAGGTGCCATTCCGAAAGACGGGCCGTCGGCGGGACTGGCCATGGCGACCTCCATGGTTTCGGCGCTAACCGGCATTCCGGTGAAGCGCAATGTCTGCATGACCGGAGAGATCACTCTGCGCGGCAAGGCATTGCCCATCGGCGGCCTGAAGGAAAAACTGCTGGCTGCACAACGCGGCGGCCTGACCGAGGCGGTGATTCCGGAAGAGAACGCCAAGGACCTGCGGGAGATTGAAGGGGATGTCCTGCAGGGGCTGACAATTCATACCGTGAATCACATGGATCAGGTGCTCGACCATGCCTTGACTCGGCTGCCGGAGGGTATGAGTATGGGCGCAAGATACGTGCCTCAGATGGTGTCTGATATTTATCAGGAAGATGGTTCAGCCACGGCACATTAAGACTAAAAATCAGTTGACAGCCGATAGGGGCAAGTACGTATAGTTCGTGTCCCATCGATTGCAGCGGGAGGAAAAAAATGAATAAAGCAGATCTGATCAACCATGTGGCCGCGGAAGCCGGTCTGACCAAGGCAGCAGCGGGTGATGCTGTCGAAGCCGTGCTGGGTGGTATCACCGGCGCTCTGAAGAAGGGCGGTTCCGTAAGCCTGGTTGGTTTTGGTACGTTTGCGGTCACTTCGCGTGCAGCCCGTACCGCGCGCAATCCGCGCACCGGCGACACCATCAAGGTTCCTGCATCTAAGGCGCCGAAGTTCAAGGCTGGCAAGGCCCTGAAGGACGCAGTCAAGTAAGTTGATGAGGGCGGGAGCGATCCCGCCCATCTTTTGAACAAGGGCTATATGCCCTTGTTTTTTTCGGGCGAATAGCTCAGCTGGGAGAGCAACGGTCTTACAAACCGTAGGTCACAGGTTCGATCCCTGTTTCGCCCACCATTCGGAGTTCTGCACATCGCTGCAGGGTTTTCCAGATCAACAATACGATGTTGATTTTAGGGTGCTGAATGATTATTTTGCGCCCCCGTTGGAGCGGTAGTTCAGTCGGTTAGAATGCCGGCCTGTCACGCCGGAGGTCGCGGGTTCGAGTCCCGTCCGCTCCGCCACATGAAAAAGGGTTGCCTTGTGCAACCCTTTTTTGTTGTCTGCAAGCTGGCTAGGATAACCGCACGTTTGATTATCGGGGGGGAGACATGCCGATCACACTCAACAGCATTGCCCAGCAGGGCACCAACGGTCCGGCCATGATGCCGATCATTCAGGGCGTGGCCCGTGCCGCCAACGAGATTGCTTATCTTTTACGCGGTGCCGTGTTCCGCGGTGCACTGGGCGCAGCCGGCGGCGAAAACGTGCAGGGCGAGCAACAGCAGAAGATCGACGTGCTTTCCGATGAAATCTTCCTTGATGAGATGCGCTCCACCGGCTTCGTCTGTGCGGTCGGTTCCGAGGAGCAGGAATCGCTGCAGGTCATCAGTGAATATGCCACGGCCGAATACGTGGTGCTGGTCGATCCGCTGGACGGCTCGTCGAACTTGGATATCGACGGCCCCGTCGGCACGATTTTTTCGGTGGTGCGGCGCAAGTCGTCCACATCGTCGACACCGGTAGAATCGGATACGCTGCAGGACGGCCGCAGTGTGGTGGCGGCAGGATATGTTCTTTATGGGCCGGCCGCGATGCTCGTCTGTTCCGTCGGCGCCGGCGTGAACGGCTACACCTACAATCCGACCACGGCGCGTTTCGAGTTGAGCCATCCGAACATGCGTATTCCGGCCAAGGGCGGCTACTATTCGGTCAACGAGGCCAATTCGGACAAATGGCTGGATAACATGGGGGCCAATCTCGAGCGCATGAAGCGCGAAACGGGTCTGGGCATGCGTTATGTGGGCTCGATGGTGGCCGACATGCATCGTACGCTGCTGAAGGGCGGCATCTTCCTTTACCCGGCTGACGAGAAGAACAAGAACGGCAAACTCAGGCTGCTGTACGAGGCTATCCCGATGGCTTATCTGGTCGAACAGGCCGGCGGCAAGGCGATGAGCCGCGATATGGCGGTGCTGGATGTGGAGCCGCAGGAGTTGCACCAGCGTGTGCCGGTTTATCTGGGTGCGGCAACGGCGGTCGACAGTCTTTTGAGCTGAAGTCTTGGCCGAGCGGGAAGTCTTCCTTCGGGTCTATCTGAACGAGATCGGCGTGCATACGCCGGTCTCGTTTGCTTTGGGTGATAGCGATGCCGTACAGGCGTCTGCCGAGCCGGCGGCTGCACAAGTATCCGGTACCCTGGATGAACTGGCCCGTCAGGCGGCAAGCTGTCGGCTCTGCCGGCTGGCAGAAGGGCGCACGCAGGTGGTGTTCGGTACCGGCAATCCGCACGCCGAGATCGTGTTTATCGGCGAGGCGCCGGGCCGCGACGAAGATCTGCAGGGCGAGCCGTTTGTCGGGCGGGCGGGCAAATTGCTGGACAAGATGATGATGGCCGTCGGCCTCGACCGCCAAAACGTCTATATCATGAACACCGTCAAATGCCGGCCGCCGAACAATCGTGATCCGCAGACGGATGAAGTGCAGACCTGCCGGCACTGGTTTGATGCCCAGCTGCAGCTGCTGTCACCGAAGGTGATCTGCCTGCTAGGGCGGGTGGCGGCGCAGTCCGTGCTGGAGAGCGATGCGCCGCTTGCCGCTTTGCGCGGGCGCTGGCATGACTACCACGGTATTCCGGTGCTGGTGACCTATCATCCCGCCTTCCTGCTCCGGTCGCCGGACCAGAAGCACCGCAGCTGGGCAGACCTTCTGGAGCTGCGCCGGTCTTTGGCGACGACAGGGAAATAATCCGGACGGTTACTCTTTTTCGGGTTCCTTGAACAGCCGCAGGCGCTGGATCCAGTCGCCGCTGATGCTGAGGATCTCGATGTGCACGCCCTGGATAGTGACGCAGAGACGATCTTCCGGCTGTTCGCCGAGCGTATGGACGATCAGCCCACCGATGGTGTTGGCCACCTCTTCCGGCAGGTCCCAGTCCATCTCCTGGTTGATATCGCGTAGCCCCGCTGTGCCTGAAGTGACCAGCGCACCGTCCGGTTGTGGCCACATTTCGATACGTGCCGGTGTATCCGATTCATCATGGATTTCGCCGACAATGTCCTCGATGATGTCCTCGAGCGTGATCAATCCCTCGATATCGCCGAACTCGTCGACCACGATGGCCATGTGCTGATGCCTCGACTGGAACTCGAACAACTGCGCCAGGGCATTCTTGGTGGTCGGGATATAGGGCGGTTGTTGCCAGATGACGGCTTCGGCCAGCGGCCTGCTGCGGTCGACGACCTTCATCATGTCGCGCAGGTGGATGATGCCGATCAGTTGATCCGGTTCGTGCAGATAGACCGGATAACGTGAATAGGGATGGGCGATGGCCTGTTTCAGGCATGTCTCGACGGTCTGCGAGCCGTCGAGCATGCGCATGTTCTTGCGCGGCTTCATCAGCGATTTCACCGCCACCTTGTGCAGGCTGAGGCTGCTGATCAGCATCTGTTCGCGCGCTTCGTCGAGCATTCCCGATTCGGCGCTGATGTCGATCATCGTGGCCAGTTCCTGGTGCGTCAGCGGTGTTTCGGCCTTGTGCGGTACCCTTAACAGCCATTTGAACAGCGTGATGATATACATCAGCAGGGCGACGATGGGATGCAGCAGCCACTGGATACTGCGCAGGATCGGTGCGACGGCGCAGGCAATGGCTTCGGCATGCACGACGGCGATCGTTTTCGGCAGGATCTCGGAAAAAACCAGCACAACGATGGTCATGATCATCGTGGCATAAAAGATGCCGGCCTCGCCGAAAGACTGTACGAGCAGAGCCGCCGCCAGCGACGAAGCGGCGATGTTGACGAAATTGTTGCCGAGAAGAATGGTCGAGAGCATGTATTCGGGCCGCTCGAGCAGTTTCTCGGCGGTCTTTGCGCCGCGTTTTCCTGCTTCGCCGCTGGCGCGTAGCCGTACCCGGCGGGCGCGCGTCAGCGCGGTCTCGGAACCGGAAAAGAAGGCCGACAGCAACAATAGCAGCAGCAGGATTCCGAGGGTGACGGCCAATGGCATGCCGAGAATGCTCATGGAAGGCGAAGCTGGGTGGTCAATGCAGCCAGGAGTTGATCAATTTGACGCCGAAGTAGGCCAGCAGCAGCAGGCCGTAGGCGGAAAGGACGACGCGGCTGGCTACCCGCCCCGGCCACTGCGCCTTGCTGCGCTTGACGAGCAGCAATATCAGCACGCCGAAGGAGAACATCGCCAGCAGCACCTTGTGGTTCAGCAGCGCAAAGTGGTGGAACTCGATCCACTGCCAGGAGAGACCGGTAAGGATGCTGATGCCGATCAGCCATGTAGAGAGCCAGACCTGTTCGAACATGTGCCGGTCGATCTCCAACAGCGACGGCAGCGCCTGAACCATCATGTTGAGCTGCTTGCGTTTCAGAGCCCGGTCCAGCAACAGCTGCATGACGGCATGAATGGCGGCCAGTGTGAGGATGGCATAGGCCAGGAGGGATACCAGCAGGTGGCCGGTCTCCAGTACCGAGGTGGTATGCACCCAGTTCGGCGTATGGGCATGCGGCAGGAGCGGGATGATCAGTAGAGGCACGGCGGTAGCCGGCAGCAAAAACAGACCGAGCCCCTGGATGCCGTGACGCAGTATGCCGACCGCATAGATGCCCTGGACGATCATGGTCGCTACGGCAACGCTGGCGGCCAATGTGAAATTGATGCCTTGCGCGGTAACGGGATTGATCTCAATGAATGCCAGCATGGTTACCGCAATGCTGAACAGCATCAGGATCGGTGCCAGACGACGCGGCTGCAGGATTTGCGGCAGGTCCACGCGCCGGGCGCCGGCCCAGACCAGGGCAGCGCAGGCAAGCGTGATGATGCCGGCGAGCGGGAACATGGCCGAAAGGCTCATTCCGGGACATCCTCGCAACTGGGGTCAGGGGGGTAATTGAATCGGCTGATCATCGAAAGCGGTTTATATCCCATGCGATGAGGCGGTGCAATCGTTGTCGACGTTGACCGCCCGGGGGAAAGACGCACAATCCCTCCGATGGATGTCGGGGTGTTGTTGCTGGCTGCCGGTAGCGGCCGCCGTTTCGGCGGCGGGTTGCCGAAGCAGTATGCCTTGGTCGCCGGCAAGCCGCTGCTGGCCCATACGTTGACGAGCCTTGCTGCCGAGCCGCGTATCCGGCTGGTGCAACCGGTCATCGCCGAGGGCGATGAACATTATGCCGCCGCCGTGGCCGGCCTCCGCTTTTCCTTTAAGTTGTTTGCCCCCGTGGCCGGCGGTGCCGAGCGGTCCGAGTCGATGCAGGCCGGGTTTGCAGCGTTGCCCGACGATATCGATTTTGTAGCTGTGCACGATGCCGCCCGGCCGTTGCCATCGCCGGCACTGCTCGCCGATGTGCTGGATGTGGCCGAAAGGCACGGGGCTGCCGTTCCGGGCCTGGCCGTGCACGATACGATCAAGGTCGTCAATGCCGAGGGGCGCGTGATTGAAACCCCTTCCCGCGCCTCACTGCGGGCGGTACAGACGCCCCAGGTTGCCCGACGCGACTGGTTTGCGCTGGCGCTTGCTCAGGAAGCGGATCGCCTGCACCGACATACCGACGATGCCTCCCTGCTGGAGTCGGCAGGTTTTCCGGTTCATGTCAGCCGCGGCGAGCCGGACAACCGCAAGATTACCACCCAGGAGGATATGCAATGGTTGCAGGCCAGGCTGGAGGGGAAGTCTTGAATATACGTATTGGCCAGGGATTCGACGTACATGCCTTTGCCGCCGGGCGCAAACTGGTGCTGGGCGGGATCGAGATTCCCTATTCCCTCGGCCTGGCCGGCCACTCCGATGCCGATGTGTTGGTACACGCCATCTGCGATGCCCTGCTCGGAGCGGCGGGTCTTGGGGATATCGGCCGCCATTTCCCGGATACCGATGCACGTTACGCCGGCGCCGACAGTTGCGAATTGCTGGCCGATGTGATGCGCAAGCTACAGGTGGCGGGCTGGCGGCTCGGCAATGTCGATGCGACGGTGATCGCCCAGAAACCGAAGCTTGCCGGCCATATCCCGGCCATGCAGCAACGTTTGGCCGGGGTGCTCGGCGTAAAGGCAGCGGCGGTCAACGTCAAGGCGACGACGACGGAAGGGCTCGGCTTCACCGGCCGCGAAGAGGGCATCGCCGCCCAGGCCGTGGTGCTGCTGTATCCGGCCTGACGCTGCTATAATCCCGCATATGGCCAACGGTACGCTTTCCGATTTCTATATCCGCTGCGACAACCTGCATCGCGAGCTCTATTCGGTCATGGCCCGAGAATGGCAGGAGGTCGGGCAGGCGGTGCGTCAGAGCGAGCGGGGCCTGAAGCTCTGCCTGCGCTCCGTCTCCGTGGGCGGGGAGGAGGGGTTGGCATTGTTCGAGCTGTTGCCCGGTGCCGGGACAGCGCCGGCGAGCATCGTGCTGAACCTCAACGACTGGCGCCGCTGGTTCGGCGAGGAAGAGGCCGAAGCGATGATGCGGCATGTGACGGATATCCAGGGATTGCAGCACAAGAGCCGCGACGGGGTGTTCAGTATTATCGATCCGGGCCATATGTCCGGTCCCATGCAGCAGGCGCTGCGCAACCTGGTGCTGCAGATCGCCCGCCGCGGCAGCGATATGGTCGCCCGCTGATCCTTATTCAGGGTTGTACGGCTTGGGCTGTCAGCGTGAAATCGGCAATACGAGGCGGCAGCGATTCCACCACCAGCATGAAACCGCGCTCGCTCCGGGGAGCGACCGGCACGTCGTCGATGGCCGGAGGTTGATAGGGCGCATGCCGGACGGCATCCATGCTGGGCGGCAGCGTGATCGGCAGCAGTTCCGTCCGCGCGATCCTGTCGGGTTCGTCATCGGCATAGAAATCGATTACCAGCTTCGGTGGCGGCAGTTCACACGACAGCTGGTTGGCCAGCCGCCCCTCGATCACCAGTACCCGGCTGCCGTCGGTGCGCTTCAGCCATTGCGCCTGCACCGTTTCGGGCAGCACCAGCCAGTCCTTGTCGCGCACCTCCAGCGGCAGTCCGAGATTGATCAGCGTGCTGCGCAGCCAGGGATTGTCCAGCCAGGCATCCTTCTGTACGACAAAGCCGCTCACTGCGGTCAATAGCAGCGTTGCCACGAGCCACGGCCAGATCTGCACATTCCGCCGCCTGGGCGGTTCCGGCAGGTCCGGCGATTCCGCACCGGCGGCTTCATCCTGTAGGGAGGCATCCTGCAGGGCAGTTCCAGAGATCGTCTCTGCGGTTGCCGGCTGTCGCAGAAGAGCGCCGGGTTTGGAGCGGGCGGGCGCCGTCTGCCGGCCGAACAGGGATAGCTGTTCCTCGGCTGCTGCGACAACCTCGGCGAGTTCCTCGGGTTCGGTCGATTCGACTGCAAACTCCGTGCCACAGCGGTGGCAGACCAGTACGGTGCCGGGGGTGACGTCGGCAATCCTGTAAGCTGCCTGACAATAGGGGCATGCGATTCGCATGGTCGCATGCTGATGTTTCGGGCCCGGTTTGTCAGCAGCGTGAGGATGACAGCGAAGGTGCGGACAGCTACCGTTCCTGCATGGCGGAAGGGGAGTCCTTGATCCAGGCGCGGCAGCTTATGCTGCGTTATCGAACCGGCAAAACGGCGCTGGCCGGCGTATCGCTCGATATCGCCCAGGGCCAGTTCGTCTATCTCACCGGCGAGAGCGGTGCCGGCAAGTCGACGTTGCTGAAGATGTTCTACGGTGCCCTGCGTCCGACCTCGGGGCAGCTCTCCGTGCAGCAGGCCGACATGCGCTCGGCCAGCGAAGCGAAAGTGCGTGAGATCCGTCGCCGCACCGGTGTGGTGTTCCAGGAGCACCGGCTGCTGTTTTCGCGCACGGTGTTCGAGAATGTGGCGCTGCCGCTCAGGGTGCAGGGCTGGGAGACTGAACGGCTCATTCCCAGGGTCAGCAAGGTGCTCGAGTATGTCGGTCTGGAGGACCGCCTGTGGTCCTATCCGGAAGCGCTTTCCGGCGGTGAGCAGCAGCGCGTGGCGATCGCCCGGGCCATGACCGCGAATCCGCCGATCATCCTGGCCGACGAGCCCACCGGCAATCTCGATATCGAAACAGCCAGGCGGGTGCTGGATTACCTGATGGGGCTGAACCAGCAGGGGACGACGGTCATCATGGCCACGCACGATCTGCATCTGCTCGAATCGCATCCGGGACGGGTGGTGCAGTTGCATGCCGGTGCCCTGGTGGGAGGGGAAGGTGGCTGAGAAGCCAGAGCATATCCGTGTGCGGCTGCCCGGTGGTTTCAATCTGCCGCCGTTCGGTATCCATCAGTTTTTGGCACTGACCATCGTCTGTGTTGCGATCTGGTCGTTGGGAGTGCTGTGGCTCGGCATGCAGGCGGCCGGCCAGTGGGTTGGTGGCTGGCAGGGTGATATCCGCGTGCATGTCTATCTCGATGCCGGGCACGCCGATCAGGCGGCTGGACTGAAGGACGAGCTGTCGAGGATCAAGGGCGTTGCCGGTGTGCAGGAGATCAAGCCGGCCGAGGCAGCGCGCTGGATGCAGACCTGGCTCGGCGACGTGCAGCTGGATTCCCGCGAACTGGAACGTCGTCTGCCGCTGACCTTCGAACTGTCGCTCGCTTCCGAGGTGCCGGAGTTCCTGTTTGCCGATATCCGCGATGCCGCCGAACGCCATCTGGCGCACGTCAACGAGGATGAGGTGAGTCTT
>DATLWR010000089.1:0-3931 GCA_035576205.1 Mariprofundaceae bacterium | reverse complement strand
GCCTCGGCGGCGTCGATGTACGAAAGCGCCGTTCTCGAGCAGGACAAGAGCAAGCAGCAGACGCTGCTCTCCGACGTGGCGCGCGACTACCGCGGCACGAGCTATGCCGCGATGGCCCAGATGCTGCTGGCACGGCTGGATACGGCGAATGCCGAGAAGCACCTGCAGGCGATCATCACCAGCTCGAAGGCGATGGATGCCTGGAAGTGGCAGGCACGCCTCGATCTCGCCGAGCTTTATCTGGAGAACAAGGATGCGGCCAAGGCTGCCGCCGTGCTGGCCGATCCCGTCGGCCCGGCCTATGAGCAGCTGCGCCAGTACCTGCTGGCGAAGAGCAGCAGCGATGCCGCCGCCCGCAAGGATCATCTGCAGAAAGCGCTGGATGCCCAATCCTACGATGCCGACCTGAAGCAGAAGATCGAGCGCATGCTCGCCGACAGCGCCTCCTGATGCCGTTTCGCCAGCTCCGCAAGTTCATCGCTCCGGCGGCAGCCTTGCTGCTGCTCGGCGGCTGCAGCCTGTTGCATCGTTCTGACGAGCCGGTCAAACCGGCCTTCCAGTGGACGGAACGGGGCGGTATCAGCGTCGTCTGGGAGGCGGATGTCGACCAGCGCCACCCGGCCGCACCTGCCGGCTTCAGCATCCCGCTCGTCACCCATGACGGCCTGATCGTCATCGGCGGCCAGGACAAGCGCGTCCGCATCTATTCCGCGACCGGCAGCGAACTGCGTCGTATCGCTCTGAAGAACGCCGTCGACGGCGGTGCCGCCGAGCTTCCGAACGGCAATGTCGTGCTGGTCGATGTCGAGGGCAATCTCTACGGCCTCGATATCCGCAAGGGCACGATTGTCTGGCAGCAGCAGCTCTCCTCGGTGGCGCTCGGCCGGCCGGTTGTCGATGGCAACCAGTTCTTCGTGCAGACGGCCGACAACAGCATCTACGCCTTTGCCGACGACGGCGGACGGCAGTGGCTCTACACCGGCGTGCGCAGCGGGCTGGCGATGCGTGCCGGCTCGTCGCCGATCGTGGCCGGCGACCGCATCTATGCCGTGCTGAACAACGGCGATGCGCTGGCGCTGAAACGCGATACGGGCGACCTGCTGTGGCGGCAGCAGCTGATTCTCGAGAACGACGCCCCGGTGCTCAGCGAACTGCGCGTGCCGGTGGCCGATCCGGTGCTGATCCCGGCGAAGCTGGCCGGCCGCACCGACGACCTGCTGGCGGTCGGCATCTACCAGGGCGAACTGGTCTTCCTGTCGTCGCTCGACGGCAGCCGCATCCGCGACCGCAACCTGTCGCTGCGCAATACGCCGGTACTGCACGACAACCTGCTCTATGCAGCCGACAGCCATGGCGCCGTGCTGGCGCTCGATCCGGCATCAAGCCAGAGCATGTGGAAGCAGCAGCTCTCGGACGGCGAACTGGCCGGGCCGCTGGTGCTTGCCGACGCCATCTGGGTGGCCGATGCCGATGGCCATGTCACGCGTCTGGGGCTCGACGGCAGCATCCAGGCCAATATCGCGCTGCCGGGCAGCATCTCCCGCTCGCCGGTGGCGACCGCCGCAGGCGTGCTGGTACGCAACGACAGGGGCACCCTGTTCCTGCTCCGCTAGGCCGGAGACCGAATCCATGACAGCCAGCCGGCTACCCGTTATCGCCATCGTCGGACGCCCGAACGTCGGCAAGTCGACCCTCTTCAACCGCCTGGTCGGCAGCCGCAAGGCGATCGTCGGCGATCGGCCGGGCGTCACCGTCGACCGGCTGGAGAGCGAGTGCCGGATCGACGACAAGACGATCGTGCTGGTCGATACCGGCGGCATCGGCGAAACCGCCCACCACGACATGCAGCCGGCGATCGATGCGCAGGTGGAGGCCGCACTCGACGTGGCCGACCTGGTGCTGTTCGCCGTCGACGGCCAGTCGGGGCTGACCAACGTCGACCGCAATATCGCCGACAAGCTGCGTCGTACCGAGCGGCCGGTGCTGCTGGTGGTCAACAAGGCCGAGAATCCGGGTGTGGCGATGGATTTCTTCGCGCTGGGGCTCGGTGATCCGCTGCCGGTCTCGGCGATGCACGGCCAGGGAGTCAGCGACTTCAGGGCGGCGCTTGCCGCCGCCATTCCGGTACTGCCCGAGGTGGCCGAGGAAGCGGTGGCTCCGCTCGCCAGGATCGTCGTCGTCGGACGCCCGAACGTCGGCAAGTCCACCCTGATCAATGCCTGGCTGGGCCGCGACCGTATGGTGGTCAGCCCCATCGCGGGCACCACCCGCGACGCCATCGATTCCGACCTGCCGTACAAGGGCGGCGTGGTGCGACTGGTCGATACCGCCGGCCAGCGCAAGCACGGCCGCATCAGCGACGTCATCGAGTTCGTGGCGCGCGTCAAGGCGGTGCAGGCCTTCAAGCGTGCCGAGGCGGCGGTGCTGGTGCTCGACGGTTCGGAAGGGGTGGCCGAGCAGGACATGCGACTGATGCAGCTGGCGATGGACGAGGGCTGCGCGCTGCTGGTTGCCGTCAACAAGCTCGATCTGCTCTCCGACGACGACTGGAAACGCTACGCCGACCGGCTCGATTTCCGCATGCGCGGCATGTCCGACATCCCGCTGTTCCGGATCGCTGCGAAGCACCGCAAGGGTGTCAGGGAGCTGCTCGACCAGGCGGTGAGGGCGGCACAGCGCAACCAGTTCGAGGTCGGCACCGGCGAGCTGAACCGCTGGCTGGAGTCGGCACAGCAGGCACAGCACGCGCCGAGCAGCGATGGCGCCGTGGTGAAGCTGAAATACGCGCTGCAGATCGGCAACTGCCCGCCGACCATCAAGGTGTTCTGCAACCGCCCGAAGCAGGTGAAGGACAGCTACATCCGCTATCTCGAGCAGAACTTCCGCAAGACCTTCCGGCTGCCCGGCGTGCCGGTCCGGTTCACCTTCACCGCCAGCAAGAATCCCTACAAGGGCGACAAGGACTGATGCACAGCTTCGAGGAGACGCGCGAACTCGCCTGCAGTGCGGCGCAGATGTACGCCGTGGTGATGGATATCGAGGCGTATGAAACCTACCTGCCCTGGGTCGCCAGCTCGCGCATCCTGACTCGCGGCGAGGGGGAGCTGACTGCCGAACTCGTGGCCGATTTCGCGGGCGTGCACCAGAGTTTCCGCACCCTCGACCGCTTCGTGGAGCACAAGCTGGTGGAGATCCGGCTGCTGGAGGGTCCGTTCAAGTTCCTCGAGAGCGTCTGGACCTTCGAGGATCTCGGTAGCGATCGCTGCCGGGTTCACTTCTCGATCGAGTTCGAGTTCCGCCACATGATGCTGGATCTGGTGGCGAGCCCGATCTTTTCCACCGCCTGCAAGACCATGGTGCACACCTTCGAGAAGCGGGCCGTTGCGCTCGGGAGGCGCTGAGATGCATATCGCCGTCGTGTATGCGCTGCCGTACGAGCAGACCATTATCGAGCTCGAGGTGCCGGAGGGGACGACGGCCGAGCAGGCCGTGGAGCTGAGCCAGATCTGCGACAAGCACCCGGAGATCGATCTCGCGGTCAACAAGCTCGGCGTCTTCGCCAAGCTGGTGAAGAACGACCAGGAACTCGGCGACGGCGACCGCGTGGAGATCTACCGCGCACTGCCGCGCGCACCGCGTGATCCGTATGCCGTCGGCGAGAAGAAGGCGCGCATCCATGCCAAGAAGGAGCGCGTCGAGGCCGAGCACGCCGCAGAGCAGGCCGAACAGGAAACAGCGCCCGATAGCGAGAGCTGAACTCTCCTGCTAATTCATCCTCCCAGACGACTGCTTCCGGCCAAAAGCGGACATTCAACTCGATTGATTTGACCCATCGACCTATTCCACTTTTCGAATAACCGGCTCCGTATTGGAGATGATTTCCAGCGTCACGTCATAGGCGCAAATCACATAGTGGACATAGGGTCTGGTG
>DATLWR010000088.1:0-2456 GCA_035576205.1 Mariprofundaceae bacterium | reverse complement strand
AATCAACTACAAGAGGCAGGATATCACCGCGGCACTGCTCGACTGGACGGAGGGTGCCGGCGTCGATATCGCTTTCGACACCGTCGGAGGCGCTGCCTTCGACCAGTTGATCCCGGCCATCCGGGTTTACGGCGATCTGGTCACCATCTTGCAGGTACCGGAGCAGACGGACTGGAAAACCATCCGGTTGCGTAATATCCGCGTATCGCAGGAGCTGATGCTCGCCCCCATGGTACTGGGACTGCGGGATGCCGCCGAACATCAGGCGGCGATTCTCGATCAGTGTCGGCAGCTGTTTGACGACAACCTGCTGACCGTTTTCGTCAGCGATGTCCTGCCGCTGGAGAAAGCCGCCGAAGCGCATCGCCGCCTCGAAAGCGGCCATATGACCGGCAAACTGGTGCTGGATATTGCGGGAGAAACCGATGATACGGATTGAACATCCCGATGCGGCGCAACTTGCCGCGCTCGGTGTCGAGCAGTGGCCCGTCTGGGAACATGGCGTTGCCGAATTTCCCTGGACCTATGGCGAACAGGAAACCTGCTTCATTCTCCAAGGCTCCGCCACAATCACGCCGCAAGAAGGCGAACCTGTCCGGATTCAGGCGGGCGAACTGGTGACGTTTCCCGCCGGCATGTCCTGCCGGTGGAACATCACTGCCGACATACGGAAACATTACCGCTTCGGCTAGCCGCACTTAATTGGGAGGCTGTTTCTTCAGCGACTGCCCGATGGTCTCGATGGCCTCGTCGACCATTTGCTCGGCCGCCTCAGAATCCAGTTGCCGATGAATGGACTTCTCCGTCGCCTCGATCACCATTGCGGCAGTCTGGTTGCGTATCTCGCGCAATGCCTGCTGCTTGGCCGCCTCTGCATCCTCATGAAACTGCCTTTTCCGTTGCTCCATTTCCTTCTGCCATTCGCGCATGAGCTGCTCGCGATGTTCGAGAATCCGACGATCCGCCTCCAGGAAAAGCTGGTTCGCCTCACGCTCGACATCCTGAAGCTTCTGCTCGTATTCGCGGTGCAGTTTCTCGGCCTCTTCATGCTGCTGCCTGGCCGCATTGATTTCATTCTCGATCAGCTGCGAACGCGCCTCCAGCATACGGGTCAGGCGCGGCAGCACGAGCTTTTTCAGCAGCAGGAACAAAACGATGAACGACAGCAGCGTCCAGATAACCTCCGGAACAAAAAACGAGGTATCAAACTGCGGCATGGACGCCGTCTCCTTCAGGCCTGCCCCATGATAATGAAGGCAATTACCAGTGCATAAAGGGCGATCGTCTCCACCAGGGCAAAGCCGATCCAGGCATATTTCGACAGCATCGGCTCGGCCTCGGGCTGGCGTGCCACCGCCTCGATCATTTTGCTGAATATCAATCCGATACCCAGGCCGGCCCCGGCCATTCCGGCAGCGGCCAGCCCCATGCCGATCGGAACCATTGCTGCTGCATCCATTTTTCTCTCCTTAATGCACGGTCAGTGCGTCATCAATATAGACGCAAGCCAGTGTCACGAAAATATAGGCCTGAATAAAGGCAATGATGAACTCCAGAACAATCTGCACCGCGGTAAAGCCGAGCGGCAACCACTGCAGAAACCAGGGCGCGGCGAATCCCAGCACGGCCAACACCCCCAATGCAGTGTGGCCCGAAGTCATATTGGCGAACAGACGAACCGCCAGCGTGACGGGTCTTGCCAGAAACGACAGCAGTTCGATCGGGATCAACAGCGGCAGAATCAGTATGGGAACACCGCGCGGCGCGAACGTCATAAAAAAACGCCAGCCATGCAGATGGAATCTCAACCAAGTGGCGTAGGCGAATACCCCGACCGCCAACGTGCCGGTGACGGCAATCTGCGCAGTCGGCGAGAACGCCCCGGGCAGTAGTCCGATCAGGTTGCAGGAAAGGATGAAAACAAACAGTGAAAACATGACCGGCAAGTAACGCTCGCCACCCTGCCGGATGTTACTGTCCACAATCCGGGCGATGAACCCGTAAAGCATCTCGGCCAGCAGTTGGCGTTTGCCCGGCACCGTCTTCAAGCGCGATGTCATCCAGAGCAGCACCGCACAACTCACCAGGACTGCCAGCCACATGAACAGCACGGTATTGGAGATCGACAGGTCCACCCCGACAACATGCAGTTCGTGATAAACGATGACCCGTAGTGACTCCATCGGTTCGGATTGAGCGATACTCATGACCTGCCCTCGGGCGAACCGGAGTCGCCGCGGTCATTCACCATAACGTGATAAAGGTTGAGAAAACCGGCGGCCATACCGAATATGGCGAATAGAATCAGAAACAGTGGCCGGGTATCCAGCCACCGATCCAGAAGGAAACCGCCCCCCAACCCCAACATCGTCGAAGCGACCATCTCGATGCCGACCCGCATGCCCCATTGATGCCCATGTGAATAACCGGCGCTATTCGGCTCCATTTGCAACTAC
>DATLWR010000087.1:0-21205 GCA_035576205.1 Mariprofundaceae bacterium | reverse complement strand
AATACGGCCTCATCGGCCATCTGCACAAACCTGTGACCTCCAAGGCCGGAGAGGCATCTTCGCTGTTCGAGAAATCCTCAGAAACGAGCCAGTCCGGCTCGTTTGCCGATCTATTCGGCGAAGAAACTTCGGAAGAGGAGCCGGAACCCTCTTCTCCGGTGATCGCTGCAACGCCCATAGCTCCTGTCCAAGCAGGTCGCGAAGCGACGGCACCATCGATGGCACCCGGGGCACCCATCCAGAAGTCCGCTTCCGACAAGCTGTCCGTCCTGCTGCTCGATGACTCCCCGGTCATGCTGCAGTACACCAGCCATATCCTGACGACTGCCGGTTTTTTCGAAGTCCAGACTGCCGCCACGGTCGATGAAGCCTGGGACAAGCTGCAGCAGCAGCATTTTCATCTGTTGATCACCGATCATGAAATGCCGGGGCAAACCGGTCAGGAATTCATTGAGCGCATTCGGCAACAGCCGGCATTGAACCATACTGGCACGATGTTGCTGACCGGTAACATGAAGGAGGCTTCGGCCCTGAGCGGCGGTGCCGATGGCTATGTGGCCAAGCCGACCGATCCGGAACTGCTCGTCGCACGGGCGAAATCGATTGCCGAAATCTACAGGCGCATGGCCGGCGAAACGGCAACGTCCGCCCAGCCGGCAGTATTCGTCGCAGCGGCCGATAGCAAGCGGCATCCCGATACCCATATCGGCCGGGTAGACTTTACCGAGCGCGATATGGATAAAATCACCTCCTTCGAATTGGATACGCAGCAGTTCGGCCAGCCTGATGCCGATGCCGGATCGGATTTGCAGGTGGACACTGATAACTAATACAAAAACGTGAGGTACCCATGAGCCATAACAAGAAAGACGAAGCCGCCCCTCAGGAGATGCAGATCAACTTTCCACCCGATGTGCAGCGTGGCGTCTATGCCAACCAGATGGTGGTAACGCATAGCCAGGAAGAGTTTCTGCTCGACTTCATTTTTGCCGCTTCGCCGGCCGGTGTGGTCAATGCGCGGGTGGTTGTTTCCCCTTCCCATGCCAAGCGCATCGCTGCCGTCCTGATGGACAACGTTGCCAAATACGAAGCCCGTTTCGGCGAGATCAGAATGGCGGCACCGGCGGCAGCGACCGCCCACTAGCAGTCGCTCAGGCGGCCTCTTGCCCGCTGCGGCCGCCGAGGCGGCGTTCGATCACTTCCGAAAAAGTGCAGTCGTCACGGCGCGCCCAGAAGTCGAGAATGCTCCATGCATAACGTGACAGTGTCACGTTTTTAACGTCGTTTCCGCGTCTGCGCTTGCGGCTGGCGCGTACGGCATTTTTCAGCTGCGTCCATTCATTGGAGCCCATCCAGGTTTCGCACCAGAGGTTGAGTGCGTCGATGTCGTTTTCGTTGATCTGACTGAAATTCTGGTAGGCGGCATAGGTGCGAGTCTCACCCAGCCACAGCGGGTTGGAGAGCTTCTTGTCGATCCAGCGCCAGGCAAACGACAGGTCGGATTTACAGATGGTATAACGGGGTCTGGCCATTATGTAAACGTGACAGGGTCACGTTTAAGTGTCAAGTCGGTCAGACGAGCTCGATGGCGTTGCCGATCGCTTCGGCCAGATCACGACCGATCGCCAGTCCAGCGGCAATCGCTGCCGCCAGACGGCAGCCGGTACCATGCGACCGCTCAGGATCCCATGCCTGCTTCGCATGCGTGAACAGCTGCACGTCGCCGTCCCCGCTCACCAGGATGTCGGTGATGAATGCCTCGTCCTCCCGGTGGCCGCCCTTGAGCAGCACGGCCGTGCGGTACCGCACGGCAAGTTCGGCGGCATCCTCGACAAGGTCGCCGTTCGATCGCCCCAGCAGGCGGGCCGCCTCCGGCAGATTGGGCGTGATCAGTGTCGCCAGCGGAAACAGCTCGTCCGTCAGGGTGGCAATCCCCGTATCGTCCAGCAACTGTTTGCCGCTGCTGGCGACCATCACCGGGTCGACGACCAGCGGCCTGCCCGTATGTCGGCGTGCCAGCAGCTCCGCCACGCAATGCACATGCGCGGCATCGAGCAACATGCCGGTCTTGACGGCGGCAACCTTGTAATAGTCGAAAATGGCCAGCATCTCGGCCTCAAGCTGGGCGACGGCAACCGGTTCGATCCTGTCGATGCGGTCGGGATTCTGGGCGGTCAGCGCCGTGATGGCGGAGCACCCCTTGACGCCGGCTCGCGTAAAGGTGGCCAGATCCGCCTGGATACCTGCGCCGGCGCAGGAGTCCGAGCCGCCGATGGCCAGGCAGGCCGGTGCGCTTGTCATTGTTCCCATGCTGCCACCATTGCTCTGGCCTGCGCTTCGATGTCCTTGGCACCGAACAGCGATGAGATTACCGCCGCACAGTCCGCACCGGCTTGCCGGACCACCGGCAGCGCTTCCAGGGTAATGCCGCCGATAGCGCAGATGTTGGCATCCGGAAACAGCTGCCGCGCCTTGGCGAGCCGGGGCAGGCCGATCGGTGTCGCGTCCGTCTTGCTGCTGGTCGGGAAGATGGCGCCGAACGAAATGTAGTCGGCTCCTTCCTTCAGCATCTGCTTGGCAAATGCTGCATCCGCCTTGCAGGAGACACCGATCAGCAGATGCTCCCCCACTTCGCTGCGTAGCTGAATGAGGCTGCCGACATCCGAGCGGCCGAGGTGCACGCCATCAGCGCCGGATTCCACGGCCAGTTGTAGCGAATCGTTGATGAACAGTCGCGCCCCGAAGTTCCGGCTCAGTTCGAGCAATGACCTGGCACGCTTGAGACTGCGTTTATAGCCGGTTTTCTTGTCGCGCAGCTGCAGCAGGTGCACACCACCGCGCATTGCTGCCGCAGCCTTTTCGAGCAGCTCTGCATCGCTGCCATCGGCTGGCAGGATGCCGTAAATGCCGGTGAGCTTCCGATCAGGCATCGAGTAGTGTCAGCAGGTCGCCAAACGATTTCAGGCGCATCACCTGCCCTTCGAACTCCGCCGGCAGCGGCTGATAGCCGTGTTCGCAGTAGGCCACTTGCAGGCAGCCGGCATTGAAGCCGGCCTCGATGTCGTAACGGGTGTCGCCGACCATCACCGTGTCGGCCACATCGACGCCCATCACCCGGCAGCACTCGTAGAGCATGTCTGGCGCCGGCTTCTTGGCGAAGCCATCCTCGGGCGACAGCGCATGAGCCAGCAGCGGTGCAATGCCGAGCTTCTCCAGTACCTGCACGCGTGCCTTGGCCGGTTTGGCCGTGACACAACTTAGAGGGATGCCACGCTCCCTCAGTGCCGTCAGCGTCTCCATGACCCCCGGGAACGGTTTGCCGAAATCGGCCGGATGCTGCTCGTAGATATCGGCAAAGGCGTGGTAGAGCGCCATGGTATCCGGGTCGTCCAGCGGCTTGTTCAGCACGCTTGCCGCCAGCTTCTGGGCTCCGCCACCAACATGTGGTTTGGTCTGTTCAAGGCTCAGCGAAAAGGTATAGCCAAGTGCTTTCAGGGCCCGGTTGGCATTGGCCCGGATATCCGGCAACGCATCCACCAGCGTGCCGTCGAGATCAAAAATGAAGGCTTTCGGTTGTTTCGATGGTTTCATTTCATGTCCTTTGACGTTTTTGCGATGCTCAGGCGCATCTCCGCCGCAGCTTCGGCGTTTGTTTCTTTCGCCAGAGCTTCCTGAAGTGCTCCGGCAATGACCTTGGCATGGTCGGATGACAGCAGCTGCGCGAGAGCCCAGGCCGCATGGCCACGAATCAGATGCTCGGCATCGTTCAGCGCTACCAGCAGCGGTTGCACAAAGCGCGTCTCACCCGAATTACCCATGGCGATGGCAACATTGCGCAGCAGCCCGGCCCGGCCTGTCCTTTTCACCGGCGATTTACGGAACCGTTCTCGAAATCCCGCCTCGTCCAGCGCCATCAGGCTAGCAAGCCCGGGCAGGATATTCTCCCCTCGTGGCGCAAGGAGATCGGGCTCGGGGGGAGCAGCATGGCGATTCCAGGGGCAGATCGCCTGGCAGTCGTCGCAGCCGAAGATGCGGTTGCCAAGCAAAGGTCGCAGTTCGCGCGGAATGAAGCCACCGAACTCGATGGTCAGATAGGAGATGCAGAGCCGAGCATCGACCACGAACGGCGCGACAATGGCCTGGGTCGGACAGATGTCGAGGCAGCGGTGGCAACTGCCGCAGTGAAACGAGGCCGGCGGGTCCGGTTCGAACATGGCTGTGGTGAAGATTTCGCCGAGCAACAGCCAGGAGCCGAGGTCGCGATGGATGGTCAGCGTATGCTTGCCCTGCCAGCCGAGCCCTGACTGCTCGGCCAGCGCATGTTCCAGTACCGGCGCGGTATCGATGAAGATCCGCTGGTCGTGCAGTCCGAGCAGCGCATCGAGTTCGGCGGCCAGTGCCTTGAGCCGTTTTTTCATGACCTCGTGGTAATCGTCACCCAACGCATAAGCGGCGATGATGCCCTGCTCCCGTGCCGTAATGGCTTCGCCAAGACTTCGGGTTGGCGGTGTGTAACGCATGGCGATAGTGATGACGCTACGGACATCCGGCAGCAGCGAAGCTGGTTCTTTTCGGCGTTCCCGCCGGCCAGCCTCCGCCATATAGCCCATTTCTCCATGCATGCCGGCATCGAGCCATCCGTCGAGGCCGGAACGGTGCTTGTCTGGAAATGCCGGCCGCGAAAAGTGGCACAGGTCGAAGCCGTAGCTGGCGGCCATGGTGCGAATGGTTGCTTTGTCTGCAGTGTAATTCACGCCTGAAACCCTATCACGGGCCGGTTGGCAGCGGCGAATCAGGCCACCCGGTCGATGATTTCGATACGGCGGGCATCCGGGTCGCCGGGCAGTGTCGAAAGCACCAGCTGTCTGGCATGGACCGGCAGCAGCGTCGCCGCCCGTTCCGGCCATTCAATGATACTGATCCACGGTGTTTGCATGTATTCGCGCACACCGATGACGTCCAGCTCCTCGGCGCAGTCGAGGCGATACCAGTCCATGTGCGCCACCCGGCAATTCTTGCCGACATACTCCTGAATGATAGCGAAGGTCGGGCTGGGCATCGCTTCGTCGGTCACCCCCAGGGCCCGCATCAGGGCGCGCGCGAAGACGCTTTTGCCGGCACCCAGCTCTCCGGATAATGTAACGCAGTCGCCCGGCTTGAGTTGCCGGGCAAATTCTGACGCAATTTCAAAAGTTTCTGCTTCGCTATTCGACTGAAGGATCAAGCGGAATCAGTGGTTGCCGGCCAGCGCCCGGATGACATCGTGCTTGGAAATGACGCCGGCAACGGCGCTGTTATCCAGTACCGGCAGGTAGTGAATGCTCTGATCGCTCATGATCGTGGCGACCTCGGCCAGCGTACTGTCGCCGTTCACCGTTGTGACATTGGCACTCATCAGGTCTTCGGCGGTCAGGGCCTGCATGCGTTCCAGTTCCTCCTCGAAACGCGCCTCACCGAGCGGGATCACCATGTCGAAAATCGCAACCGCCGTGGGCAGATGCAGGTTGCGCTGCTGGTCGATCAGGTCGGACTCGGTGATGACCCCCAGCAGTCGTTTCTCATCATCCACGACCAGAATGCCCGTTATCCCCTGTTCGGCGAATTTCCGGGCGATCTCGGCCAGCGGTGTCTCCAGCCCGCAAAACGGCGGACTGGCATTCATGATGTCACGGGCTCTCGTGCTGGAAATCGGCATGTTGGGTACCCTCCTACTCCACTGGCGTCGATTCTAGCACAGCCATCGGGCGCCATTCATCCCCGAAAATGCATCAGGCCTTGTGATAGATTTGCGAACCGCTCTTGCGGAACTGGTCCGACTGCTCATGCATGCCGGCCTCGATCGCCGCGGCGGTTTCCAGCCCGTGCTCCTTGGCATAATCGCGCACATCCTGGGTGATCTTCATTGAGCAGAATTTCGGCCCGCACATCGAACAGAAGTGGGCCACCTTGGCGCTCTCCTTCGGCAGCGTCTCGTCGTGGAAGGCGCGCGCCGTATCCGGATCGAGGCTCAGGTTGAACTGGTCCTCCCAGCGGAATTCGAATCGTGCCTTGGAGAGAGCGTCATCGCGCTGCTGTGCGCCGGGATGCCCCTTGGCAAGATCGGCGGCGTGCGCCGCAATCTTGTAGGCGATCACGCCTGCCTTCACGTCGTCGCGGTTGGGCAGGCCCAGGTGCTCCTTCGGCGTCACGTAGCAAAGCATGGCGCAGCCATACCAGCCGATCTGGGCGGCACCGATGGCCGATGTGATGTGGTCGTAGCCCGGTGCAATGTCGGTGGTCAGCGGCCCAAGGGTATAGAACGGCGCCTCGAAGCAGTGTTTCAGCTGCTCGTCCATGTTCTCCTTGATCATCTGCATCGGCACGTGGCCCGGTCCCTCGATCATCGTCTGCACATCGTGCTGCCAGGCGATCTTGGTCAGTTCGCCCAGTGTGCGCAGTTCGCCGAACTGCGCCTCGTCGTTGGCATCGGCGATGGCACCCGGCCTCAGGCCGTCGCCCAGCGAAAAGGAGACGTCGTACGCCTTCATGATCTCGCAGATTTCCTCGAAATGGGTATAGAGGAAATTCTCCTGATGATGCGCCAGGCACCACTTGGCCATGATCGAGCCGCCGCGGGAGACGATACCGGCCAGTCTTTTCGCAGTCAGCGGCACATAGCGCAGCAACACGCCGGCATGGATGGTGAAATAGTCCACACCCTGCTCCGCCTGTTCAATCAGTGTATCGCGGAAAACTTCCCAGTTGAGCTCTTCGGCAATGCCGTCCACTTTCTCCAGCGCTTGGTAGATCGGCACCGTGCCGATCGGCACTGCCGAGTTGCGAATGATCCATTCGCGGGTTTCGTGGATGTTCTTGCCGGTGGAGAGATCCATGATGGTGTCCGAGCCCCATCGGGTCGCCCAGGTCATCTTCTCGACTTCTTCCTCGATGGAGGATGAGAGTGCCGAGTTGCCGATGTTGCCGTTGATCTTCACCAGGAAGTTGCGGCCGATGATCATCGGTTCCAGCTCCGGGTGGTTGATGTTGGCCGGAATGATGGCACGGCCGCGGGCGATCTCATCGCGCACAAACTCGGGGGTGATGACACGCGGAATGGCGGCACCCCAGTTGTGGCCCGGATGCTGCCTGGTGATCTCGCGCAGGTGTTCGCGGCGCTGGTTCTCGCGGATGGCGACATACTCCATCTCGGGGGTAACGATACCGGCACGTGCGTAATGCATCTGGGAAACGTTCTTGCCAGCCCTGGCACGGCGCGGCTGGCGGATATGGGCGAAACGAAGGTTGTCGAGACGGCTGTCGTCGCGACGCTCGCGGCCATACTCCGAACTCAGGCCGGAAAGCGCTTCGGTATCGTCGCGCTCCTCGATCCAGCGGCTGCGGATATCCGGCAGGCCACGGGTCAGATCGATCTCGACCGAAGGATCGGTGTACGGTCCGGAAGTGTCGTAGACCAGAACCGGCGCATTCTCCTCGGTACCGATGCTGGCCGGTGTCGGCGACAGCGAAATCTCCCGCATCGGCACCCGGATATCCGGTCGCGAACCCTCGATATGGATTTTGCGCGAGTTGGGAAACGGTTGCCTTGCCTCGGTCGCGCTGGTTGCGATTTGTGTATCGGAATTGCTCATGCAGCCTCCAGGAGGGGTTTGCTCAACACGGGTCGGTGAAGCAGTCGCCAACTATACCCGACCGGGCGAGTCGGGTATAGGCTTGCGCCATGAGTGTATCGATTCCCTCCATCATGCCACAAACCGCTGACCTGCTCCTGCACAGTTATTGCCTGGGCGGACGCAGCAACTGGACGGTCCTGAAGGCCTCCGGCCCCACCATTCGCGACTACCTGCAGGGACAGATCACCCAAGACATCCGGCGTCTTACGGCGACGCAAGCCATCCATACCGCCGTTTTGAGCCCGCAAGGCAAGGCAGTGGGCGAGCTCTATATCCTGCAGGGCCGTGATGATGAGCTGGTCATGTTGTCGCCATCCGCTTCGGCCGTCGATGTGGTGGCGCGCCTGAGACAATTCGCTATCGGTCACGAGGTGCGCATCGGCATCGTCGAGCAGCTCTCGGTCTGCTCTCTGCAAGGTGCCAATGCCGTCGAAGGGCTGAAACTGTTCGGATTGCCGGAGCCCGGCGATCGCCGGCTGGCGGCTAGTCGCCGCGACGATGCGGACTGCTTTGCCTTGACCTCGCCGGCCGATCCGCGCGGATTCTGGGTTGTGGCGGATAGCGAGCAGATCCGGCAACAACTGGCTGCATCGCCGCGCACGATCGGTGAGGATCAGGTTGAGGCGATGCGAATTATCCGTGGCCTGATCCGTTTCGGCGAGGAGTGGGATGCGGCGCTGTCGCCGATGAACGCCAATCTGGTCGAGTTCGATGCGGTAAGCTTCGACAAGGGGTGCTATGTCGGCCAGGAGGTGACCAGCCGCATGCACTGGCGCGGCGGCGTGAAGAAGAAGCTCTACCGGCTGCGTCTTGCCAAGGCACCCTCCTCTCTCCCAGCCCCGATCCAGACCGATGTCGCCATCGGTGAACTGCGGGCAGCAGCCAACGATCCTGGTGGCCAGTGCTTCGGCATCGGATTGTTGCCGATCGAAACGGTCGAGAGCGGCAAGTCGCTGCAGCTTGCCGATGGTTCGGTCGTGCAGGTGCTGGAGCCATGCCATGCCTGAGGCATCCGCATTCATCTGGTATCACGCCGAGGCGTCACTGCAGTCTCAGTTGCTGGGCTGGCTGCAGCAGGTCGAATCCCGTTTCGGTGTGCGCGGCCAGCTGTTCGTACGCCATGCCCCCGAGAAGACAACTTTCATGGAGCTCTACGATTCCGTAGAGTCCGCCACGCTGGTGCAGATCGAAGCGCTGGCCGCACGGCAGCCGTGGATCGACAGGATGCAAAGCCCGCGCCATGCCGAATGTTTCAACAAGGTGGAGAGGAATGACTGACAAGCGCGATCGCGCCGCCAACAGCAGGGCGCTGCAGCACGCCGTCGAATTGATCCGCCGCGAATCGGTCACCCCCGTCGACGGCGGTTGTCAGGATTATCTCGACTGGATGCTCTCGCCGCTCGGCTTTACGCGCCGGCAGATCAATGCCGGCGGCGTTACCAACAGCATCTATTTCCGCCCCGGAGAAAAGCCCGGCACTCTCGCCTACGCCGGCCATACCGACGTGGTGCCGACCGGCCCTGTCGAGCAGTGGCCTTATCCCCCCTTTGCTGCGGCAGTGGAGCACGATGTCCTGCACGGCCGCGGTGCCCAGGACATGAAGGGCGGCATCGCCTGCTGGCTGGCAGCCGTCGAAGAGCTGTGTGCGGCAGGTGCCAAGCTGCCCTCGCTGCAACTCTTGATTACCTCCGATGAGGAGGGCGAATCGGTGGACGGCACCATCCGTATCGTCGAGGCGTTAAGCGCCGACAATGCCCTGCCTGATGCGGCGATCATCGGCGAGCCTTCCTCCTCGAAGCAGGTGGGAGACGTGATCCGCCGCGGCCGGCGCGGTGTCGTGCAGATTGCCGCCGCTTTCGAGGGCAAACAGGGGCATTCCGCCTATCCCTCCGATGCCGTCAATGCCGTGCATCTGGCTGCACCGGTGCTGGATCGCATCATCCGCGTCGACTGGGGTAAGCAGATGGATGGCTTTCCGCCGACCACCTGCCAGATCACCAACGTGCAGGCCGGCACGGGTGCGATGAACGTCATCCCGGGCAGCTGTGAGGTGTCGATCGATATCCGCTACAATCCGGGTATCGATTTCGAGGGTATCCAGAAGCGTATTTTCGATGCCTGCGAAGGGTCCGAGGTGGTGCTGGACATTGTGCATCAGGCTCAGGCCTTCTCCACACCGGATGGTCCGTTTCTCGATCTGGTCTGCGACAGCATTCGCCGTGTGGCCGGTATCGACGCCAAACGCGATACGGGCGGCGGTACGTCCGATGGCCGCTTTCTGGCGGCGGCCGGTGTGCCGGTGGCGGAGCTCGGGCTGACCAACAACACCATCCACCAGGTCGGCGAACGCGTCGCGGTCGGCGAACTGGCGACACTTACCGACATCTATATTGATATCATCAAGCATTTCGAGGCCCATTCATGAGTAACAAACCGATGAGCAACAAGCTCGGCAGCAATCCCACCTCCCCTTCCCGGGAGCTGGAGACCTTTCCCAATCCCAATCCGGAGCGAGACTATCATGTGCGCATCGATTCCCCGGAGTTTACCTGTCTGTGCCCGAAAACCGGGCAGCCGGATTTCGCCGAGATCAAGCTCGACTATGTGCCTGAGCAGCTCTGTGTGGAGCTGAAATCGCTGAAGCTCTATTACTGGAGCTTCCGCAATGAGGGCCATTTCCACGAGAAGGTGACCAATATGATCGCCGCCGATCTGATCGCCGCCCTGGATCCGCGCTACCTGAAGGTCACCGCCGTGTTCAATGTGCGCGGCGGCATTTACACCAGCGTCGAAGTCGAGCATCGCAAGCACGCATGAACGTCTCCTTCAGCAAGATGCAGGCACAGGGCAACGATTTCGTCATCCTGAACGGCCTCGCCACCCCGCTCCCCGAGCTTGATGTAAAACGTGTCCGTGCCATCACCGAACGCCGCTACGGCATCGGCTGCGACCAGTTGCTGGTGATCGTTCCTTCCGACCGTGCGGATGCACTGATGCGTATCTTCAACAGCGACGGCACCGAGGCCGCCAACTGCGGCAACGGCCTGCGCTGTGTCGGCGCGCTCTTGATGCGCGAGCTCGGCAAGGATTCGGTCAGCATCGAGCTGGCCGACCGCATCGTACATGCCTCTAAAAGCACCAACGGCATCCGCGTCGAGATGGGAGCCGCACGCATCGAGGGCTCGACGGCAGCACATGTGGATGTCTCCGTCGGCAATCCGCACAGCGTTTTTTTCGAGGCTATCGAAGGCTTTCCGGAGGATCGCAATATCGAGATCGTGACCGGCCAGGCCGGCGATCACGTGTGGATCGATATCATCGAGCGCGGTGCCGGACGCACACTGGCCTGCGGATCAGGCGCCTGCGCCACCGCAGCAGCGATCTGGCACGCGGAGGGTCATGCACGCCCGCAGACCATCGAGATGCCGGGCGGTATCGTCACGGTGTCGGGCTCGATGCAGCAGCTGATCCTCGAGGGACCGGTCAGCTTCGTTTATGCCGGTAAGTTCGACAGCGAGGCCCTGGTCGAATTGGCCTAGTCGTTGACCTGGCTTTATTGCAGCGTCACGAATTGCAGGCCTCGCAGCGAACCGTCCGGACGCGGCCGGAAACCAGATATGCGTGACCCTGTCACGGAAATGACCGGTTCGAACCATAGCGGGATATAGACCATGTCGGCGTACATCCGCTCCTCGACCCTGGCGTACAGTACCTTGCGCTGGGCCTGATCGCTGGTTGCTGCGGCTTCATCCAGCCAGTGGTCGACTTGCGGGTTCGCGTAACGGCCGCGGTTGGCGCCCTTCGGTGGCCACATCGACGAATGCAGTATCAGCCGATAGATGTCCGGATCGGTAATACCGACCCAGGAGAGCGAAAAGACCTGGAAGTCACCCTGCTTGATGCGAGCATAGAAGCCTCCCCACTCCAGCGATTCAACTTTCACCGCGATGCCGACGCGTTGCCACATGGCGGCAATGGCCGTGGCAATATCCAGTCGCGTCGGATCGGTGCTGGTCCGGAAACTGAGCGTAAAACGGATGCCGTCGGGCCCGCGCGGAAACCCGGCCGCATCGAGCAGCCGTTCGGCCTCGGCAGGATCGAACGGTGTGAGCGGCAGTTTTACCGCCGCCCAATGCGACGGGGTCAGCACGGTTCCGGCCAGGATTGGCAGGTTGCCGAGCATCGCTCGCTTGAGCTTGGTCCTATCCACCGCCAGGGCCAGGGCCCGGCGCACGCGCAGGTCGCGCAGATGTTCATCCTGCAGGTTCAGCCCCAGATAGGCGAAGGTCGTCGATGGCTCGGTCACGACAGTCAGATTCTTCTGGCGGTTCAGATACGACAACAGGTGCGGCGGCAGGTCGTTCTGGGTGAAATCAAGCTCGCCGCGCACCAGTTTCAGCACGCGGGTGACCGGATCCTTGACCCCCTCGAAACGGATTGTAGGCACCCCGGCAGCAGCGACCCGGCTCAGGGTCAGCGTGTTGCCCTGCCAACTCTGCAGCCTGTACGGCCCGCAGCCGATTATCTGCCGGGCCTGCTGGGGCTTTCCGGCGAGCTTCGCCGGCAGGATGCCGAGGTTCAGGCGGGTCAACAGCGAGGCATCCGGCTTATTGAGGAACAGGACGACATCATCGCCTTGTGCTTCGACGTGGTCGATGGCGGCAAAGCCGGCCCTGAGCGGGCTGGCCAGCACCGGATTCATGATCGCCCTGAGGGTCGCTGCGACATCGTGGGCCGTCAGGGGTGAGCCATCCTGGAAATGGATACCGGCGTGCAAATGAAAGCGCCAGACGAGCGGTTCCGGATGTTGCCAGGATTCGGCCAGATCGCCCTCGGGCTGGAAATGGTCGTCGAGTTTTATCAGTCCGCGGTGGACCAGCTCCTGAACGCGCGTCGAGGCGGCATCGGTGGCATAGCGCGGATCGAGTGTCATCGGCATTTGCGCCAAACCGACGCGCAGTACCCCTCCAGCTCCGGCCGACGGATTGCTGCATCCTGCAAGTCCCAGACACATCAGTGAAAGCAGCATGACTGCAAGACGGCGCATTACTGGCTCCACAGGCTAATCGCCTCGACATGGCCGGCATAAGGGAACAGATCGAGGGCGCGCAAGGCACGCAAGCGGTATCCCTGCCGCTGCAGGATCGCCCCGTCACGGGCACCGGCGGCCGAATCGCAGGAGACCATGATGATGCGGCGCGGCAGCATGCGTCCCACCTGTTCGCAAACCTTGCGGGCACCCTTGCGCGGTGGGTCGAGGATGATCAGGTCCAGGCCGGTGAATGCGGCCGTATCGAATCGGTCGAACAAGTCGGCCTGGATGTATTTCGCCGGAACTCCCAAGCGTTTCGCATTGCGGTTGGCTGCCAGCACGCTGGATGCATTGACCTCTGCCCCGATCACCTCTATGCCTGCAGCAGCAAGCGACAGCGAAAGATTGCCGACGCCGGCGAACAGATCGGCCGCACGCCGCGGCTCGCCTGCCCAGGCATGCAGTTGCCTGATCATCTCGCGATTCCCCGTCTCCTCGGCCTGGATGAAATCGTCCGGCCCGATCTCGACCTGAATGTCCGGTAGCTTCCCTACACCCGGCAAACGGTCGTGAAACTGCCTGACCGGACGGCCGAGCGGCCGTGTGCCATGCCCGTTCCGGAGCCACCACTGCAGCGGCAGGCCAGCCACGGAATCGAAGCGTGGTTCGGCGGCACGGGCAGCTGCCGGCTCTCCTTCCAGTACAACATGAATACCGTCATTCAACTGTATGGCTTGCAACGAACTTATGCCGCTCATCGAAGCGGTATTATGTTCCAGTTCACGGCGCAGGAGCAGCAGGGCATCGGTCACGGCCATGCATTCGGTCTGGCGCACCGGCTGATGGGAAGCACGTTCCTGGAAGCCGAGAAACGTTCCGTCGTCATCCTGGCCGACGCTCCAGCGCACCCGTCGCCTCCGGCCTGCAGAAGGTTGCGCCGGAATCCAGTCGGTCGTGTCGTCCACGCAGTCCCGGAACGCCTGATAGACCCAGCCGGATTTCAGCGCGGCATGCGTATCGGCTGCCAGGAACTGCAGGCTGCAACCGCCGCATCGATCCGCCGCCGGGCAAGGTGGATTAACCCTGCTTGCGGAGGCTTCAATAACGGTGACGAGTTCGCCGCGGGCGGCACCCCGGCGTTTCTCCTTCAGTTCAAGGTCAATGATGTCGCCAGGTATGACGTTGGGCACCAGCACTGTTCCGTGGTCGATCCGGACAACGGTTTCACCTGTCGGCAGTATCTGCTCGGCTTTGCCTCGCACCAGCAAGGTGTTTAAGGCAAGAGATCGATCGGGCCGACGGTTATGGGTTCGGCGGACTTGAAGCGGAAACGTGCGCCCTGCACCTCACCGAACGTGGCCGGCACCTTGAAGGTCAGCGGGCTGTCGACATCCTTGTCCTTGCGATCGAACAACCGATACCACTTGCCCTTCTCGTTCTGAACCTCCAGCGAGATTTCACCATCCCTGAAGTCCAGGTTACCGATGCTGGCCTTGTGCAGGATCACCGTGGAAACCTTCACCGGCTTATCCAGATAAAGGCGGATCTGCCCACTCTTGACGGTATGCAGCGTCTCTTTCCAGCGATAGTTCCTCAGCTCCTCGAAATAGAGCCGGCTGCTTCCACGAAACTCGTTCGGCTTGCTGGGGTCTACATCGCTGTTATCGCTGCGAACCACCTTGTACGGTATCGAATAGGTGACCGGCAACGCACCCTTGCTCTGGCTTGCCGCTGGTTTTGGCGCAGGCTTGGAAGCGGGCTTCGGCTTTGGTTTCGCAACAGGCTTGGGAGCGGGCTTCGGTGCCGCTTCAACAGGCTTCGTAGGGGCCGGCTCGACAGGCTTCGGTTTGATATCGCTGGCCGGCATGGCATCGACCGGTGGCGGTGCGACCTCGGCAACGACTGCGCCGGACTGCGGATTGACGACGGGGTTGGTTGCCGATTGCTGCTCGGCGACGTGAATGACAGTGGTCAATACCCAGCCGAGGAGAAGCAGGACGACGAGAACGCCTCCCCATACCAGCGGCGCCTGCATCTTCTTGAAATTGATGGATGTTGCGACTTTCTTGATCAGGGCTGTGGCGGGATTTTTCAGTTTCCCAAGAGTTCGCTGCATCTTGCGAACCACAGCCATGATCAGTCCTTTGGCAATCGCGACGTTATCCTGCTTCTCGGCGGGCGACGGGATCGAGACATTCTCGATGATGGTGGAATGTGTGATCTGCTGTTTGCCGACCTGCATCAATACCTGCCGGACGGCATCGCAGTTCGACGGGCGGTCCGACATATCCTTGGCCAGGAGGTCCAGAATCAGGTTGGACAGGGTGGTCGGTAGCTGGGAGTTGAATTTCTTCGGCGGCTCGGGCTCCACCCTCACCTGCTTCTCCATGATCTCGAATTCGCCGCCACCTGTACCGGAGGCATCGAACGGCAGCCTGCCGGTGCTCATCTGGTACAACAGGATACCGAAGGCGTAGAGATCGGTACGTGCATCCACCGGCTTGTTGAGGATCTGTTCCGGGGCCATGTAACGGAACGAACCGACCGTGGCGCCGCTCTGCGTCAAGTCGTCGTCACCATGCTTCGGCTTGGCCAGGCCGAAGTCCATCAGCTTGATGCTGCCGTCGTTGGCCAGCAGCACATTGGCCGGCTTCAGGTCGCGGTGTACCACGCCGAGTTTGTGGGCTGCCTCCAGGCCGGAGAGAACCGCCTCGGAGATGCGCAGGATGTCGACCATGTCGAGCATTTTTTTCTCGCGCAGGTATTCCCGGAGGTTCCGGCCATGCACCATCTCCATGACCAGCGCCATGTGCTCGCCGTCTTCATAGAGCGACAACAGCGTGACGATGTTGGGATGAATGATCTTGGCATGCATGCGTGCTTCACGACGGAAGCGATCCTTGAGGTTCTCGTGCTGCAGCAGGTGCGGATGCAGAACCTTGATAGCCACTTCGCGTCCGAGCTTCTCGTCCTGGGCACAATAGACGACACCCATGCCGCCTTCACCGAGCTTGGAGAGTAACCGGTAATGACCGAGAAGAGGATGGCTCTGGTTATCGATTAGCGCAGCACCGCAGTTGCTGCAAAAACCGTCTTCGCCAGGATTATCGACACCGCAGGAAGTACAACGCATATGTGTTGGATTGTTGACCAGAAAGGGCGTATGTCAAGCTAGACTTGCAGGGCGGAAAGCCTGTCAAATTGGGACAAATAGGAGGGCCTGATTGTCTGTGATCCGCGCGACTGAATCAGCAGTTTGAAGGTCTCTCCCATGCCGAACGGTAACAGCAGCCGTTTGGCATGCGCAATGGTTGCGATATCGTTCGCTTTGCCCGATGCGGCCAGTTGTTGAAGTTGCTGCTGCACCCCCGGACTTTGGGCCAGCCAAGCCCCCTGGCTCAACCAAGAAACCGGTTCCAAACCAACCGGCAATCCCGCTTCGACCAGCGCCGTGAAGTCGACATGGGCGGTGATATCCATGCTGCCGGGATTGTTGAGTACCTCCTCGCTGGTGCGGTGGCCGATATGGCCGAGCAGCGTGCCGGTCAGACGCCCTGGCCGGTAATACTCCGCCTGGGAGTATCCGTAATCCACGGTAAAGACGTATCCCCGGCCGATACTGCCGGCCACCGCCTGCTGCCAGGATGCCAGGTTCGGATTCCATTCGCTTGCATAACCCTCCGGCCAGGCGGCGGTCAGCGCTGCGGTGATGGGTGGCGGCGAAGTCAGCGGCTCGGCGGCATCCTGCCAGACAAAGGCTGCCGATTCTGCGCCTGCACCAACGCCACGCTCGAAAAAGCAGCCTTCCTTCCAGGTAAAGCATTTCACCGGGAAGGCATCCGGCAGTTCGTTGCTGAACATCAGACAGGGATCGAGTCCATGTAACTCATCGAGGCTGGCATACTGGTGAACGGACAGTCCGAGCGACTCGAAATGGAGTCGCTGGCGCTCCCGCATGCGGGCACTGCGCTCGATGGCAATGACGACGGCAGGAAAGGGCATGGCCCGCTGCTGTAACAGCTGCAACACATCGCCCAGCAAGCGGCCGCTGCCGCTACCCTGTTCCAGCAGCGTCCACTCTGCCGGTTTGCCAAGATTCTCCCAACCCCAGGCCAGGAGGTCGGCAATACCGAGCGCAAGCCATGGACCGAGGTCGGCGGCGGTGATGAAATCGCCTTCGCCACCAAACACCTCGGCAGACTCGTAGTAGCCGAGCCCCGTCTCGTAGAGCGCCGTCGCCATGAAACGGTCGAACGGCAAAAAGCCTTTATTTTCCTCAATCTGGCGCCGTATCAGCTGCGTCAAATCACCTGTTTTTGTCACGGTTGACGCTCCTTCCGGCCCCGACTAACTTACGGTAATCCCACATTACAAAGAGGAAACCTGATGTCTTCCGATCTCATTATTCATGTCACCGACGAAAGCTTTGAAACCGATGTGCTCAAGGCATCCGGCCCTGTCCTCGTTGACTTCTGGGCGCCATGGTGCGGCCCTTGCAAGCAGATCGCACCCATTCTGGATGAGGTCGCTTCCGAGAAGCAAGGTCAAATCACCATCGCCAAGATCAACATCGACGACAATCCCAACACGCCCGGCAAATACGGTGTACGCGGTATCCCGACCCTGATGCTGTTTGCCGGCGGCAACGTGCAGGGCACCAAGGTGGGTGCGGCCAACAAGTCCAAGCTGGTCGAGTTCATCGACGAACACATCAGCTGATTGATCGCAGGACTCGTGAAGCGGGGCTGGATGTAGTTACATCGGCCCCGCTTTGCATTTTCAGCCATGCAGCATCCTGCCCCGCTCCACATCGTGCTTTATCAGCCCGAGATTCCGCCCAACACCGGCAATGTCGCCCGCCTTTGCGCCTGCACAGGAGCGCAGCTGCACCTCATCCATCCACTCGGTTTCTCTATCGACAATAAGCAGCTCAAGCGAGCCGGCCTCGATTACTGGCCCTATCTGCATGTACAGGAGCATGCCGACTGGCAGGCATTCCGGCATTTCGCCGCCGGAAAACGCATCTTCGGCCTCTCCAGCAAAGCGACGAAAAGCGTCTGGGACATTCGTTTCAAGGCCGGTGATGTGCTGCTGTTCGGGCCCGAGACACGCGGTCTTCCCGCCGATATTCTGGCCGAGGTCGAAGCCATCACCATTCCGATGCGCGACGACGCGCCGGTGCGTTCGCTGAACCTCTCCTCGGCCTGTGCCGTTGCGGCCTACGAAGCGCTGCGTCAAATCGGCGGGCGGGGATAAAAAGTCCTTTACTTGCCGGGTGCCCCGGCGATAAGTTCCAGAGCATGCAGTGGACCTTTTCGAACCAGTTGACGATTGGCCGGGTGGTCATCATCCCGCTGTTCATCGGCGCGTTTTTCCTGACCGGCGACCTTGGCTACTGGCTCTCCACCCTGCTGTTTGGCATCGCCTCCTTCACCGACTGGCTGGACGGCTACCTTGCCCGTTCGCGCAACGAAGTGACCGCTTTCGGACGCTTCCTCGATCCGGTCGCCGACAAGCTGCTGGTCGCTGCAGCACTGGTGCTGCTGGTGTCGGCCGACCGGGCACCGGCCATTCTCGCCATCATCATCATCGGCCGCGAAATCGCCATCGGCGCCCTGCGTGAATGGCTGGCGCAGCATGCCTCGATCGTGCACGTGTCACTGATCGCCAAATGGAAAACGGCATTCCAGATGCTGGCCATCGGCGCCCTCTTGCTGCATATCGAACTCTTTGGCCTCTCCATGCATCTGACCGGCCTCGTACTCCTGTGGATTGCATCGATCCTGACCCTCTGGTCCGGTTACGAATATGTGCGTGACTCCTGGCCGGAACTGATGCAGAAGAGACCGGAGATTTCCTCCGGAGAGTAAACGCTTTCCTCAGGCGCGGCCGGCATTCAGGTCGTTTGGCGTGTGGAAATACTCACTCTCGGCGGCTACCTGCTCGATGGCTTGCCGTAACTCCATCATGCGTGCTTCGGCGGTACGGATCGCGGCACAATCCTCGCAATGGATATCACCGCAGGGCTGCCGGCTGTAGAGCCAGAAATGCACTGCTCCGGCCAGAAGGCCGTCGGCGATATCCCACAGATCGGCATCGCGGTCGGCATCGGCCAGCTTGTTGCCCAGCTCAACCGTGCGCTCGGCGGACTGCCTGTAAACAGCATCGCTGTCATTTTCGGGAATATCGACCATGGTTGACTCCTGTCGTTGGTCTCTGGCTCACAGGCGACTGCGCACGAGCATTGCGATCTCGTCGTCGCCAAGCAGGATCGGGTTGGTTTTCATACTGTTGCCGCGGCTGTTCGCGACAATGCGCGGGATATCCGCCGCTGTGATGCCGTAGCCGGCGAGCCGCGGAATTTGCAATCGCTCGGTCCATGCCTCGAGCCTCTCCAGCAATCCTTGCCTGGCTGCTTCGTCGGCAAGTTGCGGATCATTCAGCAGCAGGCGCCCCGCTTCTGCATATTTGGCCAATGCGGGATTGTCCGGTTCGCGGCTTTGCATCAGTTCAATGTTCATCCGGCTGGCTTCACTGACCAGCGTACCGCAGACCACACCGTGCGGAATCGGGAAAAAGGCACCCAGCGGCGAGGCGAGTCCGTGCACGCTGCCAAGCCCGGCATTGGCCAGCGTCAACCCGGAAACGGATGAGGCGTAGAGCATGCCAGCCCGTGCCTCCGGGTTATCGCCCTGCTCCACCGCCCGCACGAGGCAATCTCGCACTCTCGCCATGCCGCTTAATGCCAGCGCATCGGTCAGCGGATTGGCCTGTGACGACACATACGACTCCAGCAGCTGCGTGAAAGCATCCATGCCACAGGCGGCAGTGACATCGGGTGGACAGGAGAGCGTCAATTCCGGGTCGAGGATGATGTGCTTCGCCACCAGCAACTCATGGCGGAAGGATTTCTTGAAGCCCTTCTTTCCCTGTGCCGAGAGGACCGCGTTCTTGCTCGTTTCGCCGCCGGTGCCGGCTGTGGTCGGTACGGCAATGAAGGGGGTCGATGGTCCGGCATAGGATTTTCCGGCTCCCACTCCTTCCAGATAGTCCATCACCGAGTCACCGGAGGGCAGCAGTCCGGCGATGGCCTTGGCGGCATCCACTGCACTGCCGCCGCCGATCGCTACGACGCAATCGGCTCCGAAGTCGCGATGTTCGCGAACTGCCGCATCGACGAGTTGTGGCGACGGTTCGCCCGCCACCTTCACCCTCCGTATCTCGAACTGTGCCTGCAGTTCGGTGAGCAGCGTTCGGCAGCGCGTCGACGTGTCGAACGAATGGCCACCCGTCACCAGCAGCAGGCGTGAGCCGTAGCCGGCCACAATTCCGCCCAGTTTCGAGCGTTTGCCGGCGCCGAAATGGATATGCGGTGTCGATGCGAAAAAGAAGGCGGCTGCATTCATGCGAGCAACATACCAGATCGGGGTTTCCGGAACAGCAAGGCCGTAATTACCGGTGCAAACCATCATGGGGCTGTATCCTCGTCGCCCCCTCTCTGTTTGCTCCATCATGCCGCATCGCCTACAATGACCATACGGGAAGTGTGGGAGGATTAACTGGTGGCATTGGCTTGTTGTCTTTCCCTTCATACGCACCACATACATTGAGGGAGAAAACCAACTGTGAAGAAATTACTCGTTTCGCTGCTGCTGATCGGCGGCGGCTTTCTGGCCTATAGCTACAATGCCATTCCAATGCACAGCAAACAGCTGACGCTTGTCGATGCCCATGTTTCGATGCCTGAACCGCTGATGGCCGAAACCCAGAAAACGACCTTCTACAATCTCGAGCTGCTCGGATACAGCGAAGCGAACGATATGTTTATGATGACCATGGTGGCCGAAGACCCGTTCGAGAAGGCGACGATCGAGGATCTTGGCCGTCTGGAAGAACAAATGAAGCTCTACGCCCAACAGATGGGAGGGACATTTGCTGCCGACATCGGCGAGACGCATTCGGACCAGAGACGCATCATGGTACAGGGCCGCCCCGGCATCCGTTTCGAAAACAGTATCAAGGATATGACCATACTGACCCAGTGCGTTATCGAGGACGGCAAGGCCATCATGCAGATCGCAGCCTACCACAGTAGCCTGAAGAACCGTTTTGCTGCCAAGAAATTCATGTCGTCGGTTGAATTTCCCGACTGAACTGCGTCCAGAAAAGTACGGCCCCATTCGGGGCCGTATTCATTGGCATCCTTACAAACGGCAGATGTGGGCGCGATCCGGACCGGTGGAAAGCATGGTCACCGGGCACTCGCAGACTTCCGCGATACGGTCGAGCAGCTTGCGGGCAGCGGCCGGCAACTGCTTGATATCCGTCAGGCCGTAGGTCGATTCCGTCCAGCCCGGCAACGTCTCGTAGACCGGCTTGCAGGCTTCCAGTGCGGCCGCATCGGCAGGGATCGATTCGATCGGCTGACCGTCCTTCTCGTAACCGACGCAGATCTTCACCTCCGGCAGCCCGTCGAGCACGTCGAGCTTGGTAATGGCGAGTC
>DATLWR010000086.1:0-32962 GCA_035576205.1 Mariprofundaceae bacterium | reverse complement strand
CCGAACAGCACCAGTGTGAGGACGACAACCACGATAGTGAGACGGAGTGCAGAGCTGAATTCGCGCTTCATGCCGCACCTCCCACGCTGCCGATGCTCTTCATCGATGCCATCAACTGCCGCCGCTTGCGATCGAGGATGGCAGCCACGGCGATCAGCAGCAGGCCACCGGCCATGAAGAAGAAGGAGCGGTCGAGAAGTTTCCAGAAGATATCGAAGTAGCGCGACAGCACACCAAGTGCGAAGAACAGGAAGCCGAGATTGACCAGCTGCCGGCTGTCGAGATGCGCACCGGCATAGACGAGCCACAGAGCGGCAGCGAAAAAGACGGCATTGAAGGCGATAGCCATCTGGCTGCCGTAGCTGCCCGGCACGAACACGTTCACGGCAAGGCAGGCGAGGACCAGCAGCAGGATTCCCTGCCCCCAGCGATGCCAATCCTCGCGCATGCCAAGTTCAAGCGTACGGCGATAGTGCCAGATGCCGAGAAGTGCCACGACCGCCAGCATCGCGAAGCTGACGATCAGCCAATCGTTATCGGCCACCGGGCGCAGCACCCACTGCCCGCCGATATAACTCTTGGCGCGCAGCATATCGGGAAAGGTCAGCGCCCACAGAGCCACCAGCCCTGCCACGGCAGCATAGTGGCGCATCGTCTCGGCCCAGTCGGCGAAGCGGCCGGAGAGTTCCAGGTGCAGGCCGGCGATGAACAGGCCGAGATAGACCAGAAAGAAGGTCTGCGTGAGATAGACGATACCGGCGGTGCGGTAATCGCTGACGAAATGCGCGTAGGCGAAGGCCGACCAGAAGAGCAGTGCCGCCATCAACAGATGTGAAAATCTCACCCAGCCTTCACGCACACCGAGCCAGACGAAACCGGCCAGCACGACAAGGAACGGCCAGTGCAGCTTTGAGAAGTCGATCGATTCCATACCGCTCCACAATACGGCGATCAGCAGCGCCGCGACGAACACCGCAGGCGAACGCAGCAGCCAGGCGGTCAGCAGGCCGCCCAGCGCCCAGGTCATGACTCCATCCGGATAGTGCGCCTCGATATGGTAGATCTGCGCGATCAGCATAATGTTGGCGCCGAACAGGATAACGCCGAGCAGCAGCATCGACTCGGCCAGCCAGCCATGCTCGCGCCCCCTCGCAATGCCTGATGCGATAAAGGCGGCCCACATGGCGCCGAACAACACGACAAGCTTGAGAATCTTCGGCATCTCCTGCCAGTTGGCGGCAAAGAAGGTGATGACGCCGACACCCAGCAGGATTGCACCAAGGATGCCGAACATTGCCGCCAGCGAATGCCGCTGCGAGCCGGCGGCAACCTGATCGAGGATCAGCGGCGCCTTGTCGGGGGCAACGAGCCCCGTCTCCACCCACTTCGGCAGCTCGCGTTTCAGCCGCCGCGAGAACCCACGGCTACGTATTCCGCCGCCAATTGCGGCGATAATGAGCAGCAAGATCAGCAATTCGAGCATGCATCCTCCCCACGACCCGTTGAAAGGATGACTATAGTCCAAAACCGCCGCTTTGCTGAGTTTGCTGTCGCCGCATGAAAAAACGGTCCGGAATTCCGTGCGGCATGCATACTGACGTGTCACTGAAAAACCTGCGTGAAACGCCTATCATTCGGACAACTTATGCGCACGAATCAATCCAATACGCGGGATCGTCTGGTCTTCTTCGATGTGGACGGTACGACCGTGGACGCCTTCCATGCGATCGACCTGACGTTTCAGCGACACGGCATGAACCTCGGCGACCTGGAACGATTCCAGAAGCGCCGCAATATTCTCAAGTATCTGGGCGGGCTGCGCGAATTCCCGAAAAATTTGCGCCGCCAGTTTGGCAAGCAAAGCCGGAAAAAACTTCTCAACACACTGACCGAGGTCTATCGCCACGAAGCCCGCCTGTTTCCCGGCATGGATACCCTGTTGCGCACCGTTTCGTCAGCCCCGGGGATTCGGATGGGCGTGATTAGCAGAAATGTGACCCATGAACCCGAGGAAACCCTGAAATACCTCTTTCGGCGTCACGATATCGACCCGGATGCATTCGACTTTTTTACCTGCATCCCCGTCAGGGGGGACAAGTCCATTCATATGAAGCAGGTCCGGGAATCCTTTTCGATCCATCCCGCACGTGCATATGCGTGCGGGGATGAACACAGCGATTATCTGGCAGCCATCCGCTCCGGCATCCATCCCTTCATCGTGTCGTATGGATTCGAAGACTTCGATCGGCTGACCAAAAAGTTCGAAGTGCCCGCTGAAGTCATCTCGACTTCACCCGAAGCATTTATTGGCAGCCTGAGACATGCCCTGGATTTGACGACTGCTACTTAAAACCTCTATTCCGAAATAAATATTGTGTCCCCAGAACTCTGTCCCCCACGGCTGAGTATTCCGCTGCCGATTGCAGCGATGATGAGCAGCAAGATCAGCAATTCGAGCATGCACCCTCCCCGTTACGAATCGAGCGACCTGGCAAACTTCTCCGCGCACTTGGGGCACATGCCGTGGGAAACCTTCGCATCGGTATGCATCGAGAGGTAAGCTTCCAGCGTCACCCACTCCCCGCTATCGTCCCTGATCTTGTTACCGCACCACGCGCATAAAGGGACGATGCCGCTGATATTCTTGATGGTGGCCCGGATTTCACTATGAATGGGCCGGGTGATGCGCTGGAACGCCCATGCCCCGGCGAGCACCAGCAGCAGGGCTGCACTGGCTGCATACAGTGCGGCAAGCTCGAAGGGGGCCCGAATCTCCGTCAGGTCGATTTTCGCGACGATGCCCATATTCAGCAGTGCCACGGGCTCGTAGGCGGCGAGCACCGTCTCTCCCCGATAATCGGGGCCGACCACGGTTCCGGATTGCCCCGTGAGGGCAAGGCGCATGGGCTCCGCTTCGTTGCTGCCGAAGGCCACCGGATGGGGATTGCTCAGGTCGTGATGCCGGTGGCTTAACAGGAATACGATCTGGTTGTTCTTCAGTTCGGCGAGCGTGAACTCGCCGGTCTTGCCAAAGCCTTTGAAATTCTTGTGGGCTTCCCTGATCTGGGCCAACGCATGTTGGCGAGCAGCATCAGGTGATTCGGACTGGTCGTGACGCATGATCGCCTCGATCGTACGCGCTTCGCTCTCGGCGATTTCTACCAGTCGATTGCTCTCTTCCTGAAAGGCGGCTCTGTAAAGCATGGCAATGGCAATACCGACCGTAATCGCTACAACCGAGGCCATGATAAGCATCAGATAGATGCTCTTCTTATGGATATCCTGGATAGCCATTTCTGCAGAATAACCACAAACAACAAATTTTGTCGATGCATTCTCCCCAAACAAAAAGCGACCCATGAGGGCCGCTTCGTTTCAGGGAGGACCGGCTGGTGTTACTTTCCCAGCTGCTCCAGATCCCGCACGCCGCCACGGTCGGCCGAAGTGGTCAGTGCCGCATAAGCCTGCAGCGCCTTGCTGACAACGCGCTGGCGATTGACCGGTTTCCAGGCGCTGGAACCCTTCACCTCCATCGCCTTGCGACGCTCAGCCAAAACTTCAACAGAAACGTCCAAGTTAATGGAACGATTTGGAATATCTATCTTGATGATATCACCTTCCTCGATCAGGCCGATGGCACCGCCCTCGGCTGCCTCCGGCGAGGCGTGGCCGATGGAGAGGCCCGAGGTGCCGCCGGAGAAACGGCCGTCGGTCAAAAGTGCGCACACCTTGCCCAAGCCCTTCGATTTCAGGTACGAGGTCGGATAGAGCATCTCCTGCATGCCCGGCCCGCCCTTCGGCCCCTCGTAGCGGATGATAACGATATCGCCCGCCTGCACCTTGTCGTTGAGGATGCCGTTCACCGCATCCTCCTGACTCTCGAAGACGCGCGCCGTACCTGTGAACTGCCAGATCGACTCGTCGACACCAGCAGTTTTCACGATGCAGCCTCTTTCAGCAATATTGCCGAACAGCACGGCCAGGCCGCCCTCCTGCGAATAGGCGTGCCCGATGTTGCGGATGCAGCCTTCGCTGCGGTCCAGGTCGAGGCTCTTGTAGCGCTCGGACTGCGAGAATGCCTCCTGCGTCGGAATACCGCCCGGTGCAGCGCGGAACAGGTGATGCGCCTCCTCGTTGGCAGCATTGGTCACGTCCCAGCTCTCCAGCGCATTGGCCAGCGTCGTCGAATGGACGGTCGGCACATGCGTATGCAGCAGCTTCGCGCGGTCCAGCTCGGCCAGGATACCCATGATGCCACCGGCGCGATGCACGTCCTCCATGTGGTACTTCTGCGTCGCCGGGGCGACCTTGCAGAGGTTCGGCACCTTGCGGCTAAGCCTGTCGATATCGGCCATCGTGAAATCGACCCCCGCCTCCTGCGCACAGGCCAGCAGATGCAGCACGGTATTGGAGGAGCCGCCCATGGCGATGTCGAGCGTCATGGCATTTTCAAAAGCTTCAAAAGAGGCGATGGAGCGCGGCAGGACTCTCTCGTCACCCTTCTCGTAGTAGGCACGGGTGATCTCGACCGCCAGGCGCCCCGCTTTCAGGAACAGTTCGCGGCGGTCGGCATGGGTAGCGACCAGCGAACCGTTGCCGGGCAGTGAAAGTCCCAGCGCTTCGGTCAGGCAGTTCATCGAGTTGGCGGTGAACATCCCCGAGCAGGAGCCACAGGTCGGGCAGGCCGAGCGCTCGACCGCCTCGACATCGGCATCGGACTCGTGCGGGTCGGCCGCCATGATCATGGCGTCGACGAGATCCAGATGCAGCTCGCGATTGTGCAGCGTGATCTTGCCCGCCTCCATCGGCCCGCCGGAAACGAACACGGCCGGGATATTGAGGCGCAGTGCGGCCATCAGCATGCCGGGGGTGATCTTGTCGCAGTTGGAGATGCAGACCATGGCATCGGCGGTATGGGCGTTGACCATGTACTCGACCGAATCGGCGATCAGGTCGCGGCTCGGCAAGCTGTAGAGCATGCCGCCGTGACCCATGGCGATGCCGTCGTCGATGGCAATGGTGTTGAACTCCTTGGCCACGCCGCCGGCCAGCTCGATCTCGCGGCAGACCATCTGGCCTAGATCCTTCAGATGCACATGCCCCGGCACGAACTGGGTGAAGGAATTGACCACGGCGATGATCGGCTTGTCGAAGTCGCCGTCCTTCATGCCGGTGGCGCGCCACAACGAGCGGGCGCCGGCCATGTTGCGGCCATGGGTGGATGTACGGGAACGGTATGCGGGCATCGGAACCTCTCTGCACTTGCTCAGTCGGACGGGCCGCTATCGTAGCGAAGCGGTCATCGCCATGCACGTTTCCGCGCACCCGACTGCCCAAAGCCAACCCCATAACAACAATGGCCCCGGACTAGCCGGGGCCATTGCCGCGATCACGCTATCGATATTACTGCAAATCGAATTTGATCGTTGCGGCGAGGCCACTGACGTCAGAGGCGTAGGCCACCCATTCGAGACCCGCGCGCAGGTTATCCGTGAAGCGGTAATCCCCACCGAGACCGAAGCTGAAGCTGGTATTGGTGCCGCTGTTTCTGACTCCGGCAAGCAACACGGGAGAACTGACCGAAGCCGATGCCTTGGCATAGGTAAAGCCCAGCAGGCCGTACAGGTTCAGGTCCCCTGTCACCGGAAATTGCACCTTGCCGAAAGCCGACAGGAAGTAATCGATGCCATAGTTGACGTTGAAGCCGAATGCCGGCGTGCTGCCGGTACCCGTCTTGCCCAGGCGCAGCTCGGCACCGACGTTTTCATTCACATCCGCGCCCAGTGAGGCATAGCCGCCCAGCACGGTGTCGGAACCCACACCTGAATCCAGCGTAAACATTCCCAGACCGCCACCGGCATACCACCCGAGATCCTGGGCCTGAGCCGGAACCGCGGCAAAAGCCAGCGCGGCTGCAAGTCCCATCGTACGAACCATTGATTTCATCATTGACCCCCTTGTATCGAAAAAACGCTAACTGTTTAGTTCACAGCATTCATGGCGTCAAGACAACCACCCATAGTGGAGAATTCCCGCCGACGTTTCCTGCCATCGGGAAGCGTGTAACATTGACATGCCAACGCAGCCCCCGGAAACTCAGCCCCATGAAATCGCAGGCGCTGCTGGAGCAGCTTTACGAGACCCCCGAACCGGACATCCTCGACCAGATTGCCAGCCTGAAAGCCGAACTCGCCGACCAGGTGCTGATCCTCGGCCACCACTACCAGCGCGAAGAGGTGATACGCTTCGCCGACATCACCGGCGATTCGCTGAAGCTGTCGCAACAGGCGGCTGCCACCAACGCCCCCTATATCATCTTCTGCGGCGTGCACTTCATGGCCGAGACCGCAGATATCCTGACCCGCGACGAGCAGGTCGTGATCCTGCCCGATCCCGAGGCAGGCTGCTCGATGGCCGACATGGCCAACGAGGAGCAAGTGGAGCGTTGCTGGCAGGAACTCGCCGAAGTACTCGATCCGGATGCATCGGTGACGCCGGTGACCTATATCAATTCCAGCGCGGCGCTGAAGGCCTTCTGCGGCGAGCACGGGGGCATCGTCTGCACCTCGTCCAATGCCCGCCGTGTCATGGAGTGGTCCTGGAAACAGCGGCAGAAGATCCTCTTCTTCCCCGACCAGCACCTGGGCGAAAACACGGCGCTCGCCATGGGCATGCCGGAACACGAAATGATCGTCTGGGATCCGTTCCGCCCACTTGGCGGTAACACCCCGGAAGCGATCCGGGCTGCCAGGCTGATTCTCTGGAAAGGCTTCTGCTCGGTGCACCAGCTCTTCAAGGCCGAGCACGCCGAGGTGATGCGCCGCAATCACGAAGGGATCAGGATCCTCGCCCACCCGGAGTGCTCGCGCGAGGTCTGCGAGACCGCCGATTTCGTCGGCTCCACCGAAGCGATCATCCGGCATGTCGCGGAGGCACCGGCCGGCAGCAAGTTCGCCATCGCCACCGAACTGAATCTCGTCAACCGCCTGCGCCTGCAGCACCCCGACAAACCGGTCTGGTTCCTGTCGCCCATGGTCTGCATGTGCTCGACGATGTTTCGCACCGACCCTCAGCACCTGTGCGCCTCGCTTGCCGCCATCAAAAACGGCGACAAGGTGAACCGCGTACAGGTGCCGGATGCCCAGAAACATTGGGCGAAACTCTCGCTGCAAAGGATGCTCGACCTTGGCTAGAACGCTACTCCGCCCAGCCCTGATGGTACTCTGCTGGCTGGCCGCTGTCCCGCTGGCCAGCGCCTCGCCGCTTGATCAGCTGAACGAGGATGTCGCTGCCGCCGAAGCCGGCGATATCGGCCACTACGCTCCGGCGACGCTTGCCAAGGCACGCGACTACCTGGGTGCGGCGATGCTGGCCAAACAGAACAACAACCCGGATGAGGCTGCCAAGGCGCTGGATGCCGGCCGCGAGGCCCTGGTCGAAGCACGGCGCATCAGCAACGACTTCCAGTCGCAGCATGCCGGGCTGATCTCGCTGCGCCAGGAAGCCGAAACGGCCCAGAACTACCTCACCACCCCCACATCGCCGGTCGCCCCTGATGCTTTCCAGAACGCCAAGAAAGAAGCCGATTTCGCCTGGGGCGAGGCGATCCGGCTGATGGAAGCCGGCCAGCTGGGCGAAAGCCAGCAGCAAGCCGCGAATGCCGAAAGCGGTTACGGCAAGGCACTGGACGCCGCCATGCCGGAGATTTCCTCTCTCGCTGCCAGCCGTCTCTCCGATGCCGCCTCGGCAGGTGCAAAACGCTATGCGCTGCATTCCTATGTCATGGCCAAGGATGCCGTGGCACAGCTGCGCGCCTATGCCGACGGCCTCTCCTCGCAGCGCCCCGAGCATCCGCTCGCAGCCCTCGAACTCGCTACCGATGCCAAAGAGTTGAGTGAACAGATCCGCGAATTGCGCAAGGATGACAGCGGGCTGGAGAACCTGCTGCTCGAGGACCGCGCCTTCCGGCGCGACTTGGCCAAGGCGCTGGGCATGCCGGTCGACGAGGCACACCCGACGGCCGACGTGGCGGCAAGCGACATTCTCAAACGTGCCGGCGACCTCAGTCAGGCGCTGGAGGACGAGAAGGCGGCGCATATCCGCGATCTCGACAGCCTCGACGAGGCTCGCGCCACCATCGAGCAGATGAAGACCGACGAGCAGAAAATGGCCCAGGCCAGCAACGAACAGCTGGCCAGCATGAAGGAGGCTTTCCGCGCCAAGCTGGAGCGCGAGACCTTCGAGCTCAATCGCCAGAAGAAGGTCAAGGATCTGCTGAAGCCCGGCGAGGCCGAGGTACTGATCAACCTCGATGGTTCGCTGCTGATTCGTCTCTCCAGCCTGCAGTTCGCCAGCGGCCAGAGCCGGATCAGCGACAAGTACAACGACCTGCTGCGCCGCGTGAAGGATGCGCTGAACGTCTACAACGACCGCAAAATCCGCATCGAGGGACATACCGACAATCAGGGCGACGTGAAGATCAACCAGAAAATTTCGCTCAAACGCGCCGAGGCGGTGCGGGATTTCCTGATCAAGGCGGGCGTGGATGCCGGCCGGCTGAAAGCGCTCGGCTACGGCGAAGTGCGCCCTATCGCCAGCAACGAATTCGAAAAGGGACGCGCCATGAACCGCCGCATCGACATCGTCATCGAGCCGGCCCATGACTGACTCGATCATCCTGCACGGGCTGCCGGAAAACCTGCGCAAGCACGCCGAAGCACTGATGGATGAGCTGGCGGGCGAGTCGCTCTACAAGCGCACGCTGCTGTTCGAGGCACTGCGGCTGATCAGCGGCGACTATGCCGTACCTGACCTGAAGATGCTGAGCCGGACCATCGATGAAATCCGCCAGGGCCTGGAGGTATTCAAGCCCTACGAAGCCTGCCGCAAGGTCAGTATCTTCGGCTCGGCCCGCACCGCCCCCTCCGATCCGCGCTACCAGCATGTACGCAAATGCGCCGAGACGTTGCGCGACGCCGGCTTCATGATCATTACCGGCGGTGGCGGTGGCATCATGCAGGCGGCCAACGAAGGTGCCGGCCAGGAGCACTCCTTCGGCATCAACATCAACCTGCCGATGGAACAACGGCCGAACCCGATCGTCGACGGCTCGCCGCGCCACTTCTACTGCAAGTATTTCTTCACCCGCAAACTCTTCTTCCTGAAGGAGAGCGATGCGGTGATCCTCTGCCCGGGCGGTTTCGGCACGCTCGACGAAACCTTCGAGACGCTGACGCTGTTGCAGACCGGCCGCAATCCGCCGATCCCGGTGGTGCTACTGGATGCGCCGGACGACGACTACTGGGGTCCCTTCCAGCACTCATGGCTGCGGCGGTTGACCAACGACCGCCTGATCAGCCCGGACGACCACAACCTGATGTTCCATACCGACAGCATCGAGGCGGCGGTCGACCATATCCGTGATTTCTATGTCAATTACCATAGTTTCCGCTATGTCGGCGACAGCATCCTGCTGCGCATGCTCAATCCGCTGTCGGAGGCATCGCTGGCCAAGATGAATGCGGAATTCTCCGATGTATTGCGCGACGGTGTCATCGAGCAGGTCTACAACTGGCCGACCTCGGACGACGCGGTATACCGGCATCTGCCGCGACTGAAGCTGCAGCTGGACCACAATCGCATCACCGTGCTGCCGCAGCTGATTCGTCGCATGAATTCGCTCTATCTTCGCGATGAGGAGCAGGCCTCCAAGACAGCGAGCCTGTAAGGCAACACTTGAGATAAAAAAACAAACGCCCGGCCTGAACGGCCGGGCGTTTCGTTTACGGGATGTGCGAGTCAGGAGCGCTTCGATTGCCGCGCCTCGAGTTCGGTCTTGCGCATGCTGCGCGCCAGGTTATCCAGCACGCCGTTGATGAAGCCGCGCGCCGCCTCGCCGGCATAGGCGCGGGTCAGTTCCAGCGCCTCGTTGATGATCACGCGGTAGGGAATCTCCAGCCGGTTCCGCATCTCCCAGATGGCGAGCCTGAGCACATTGTGCTCGATATGGGCGATGGAGCGCAGGCTTCGGCCGCGCACCGCACCAGAAATCGCCGCATCGATGTCGGCCACCTGCTCGACGACGCCGTAGACCGCCTCGCGCAGAAACTCGACGTCCTGGTCTCCCCGCTCCTCGTGCTCCAGACGGCCGGCGATCAAGGCCGGCAGCATGCCGTTGTCCTGGCCGGCGTTGTGCCAGGCATAGAGCGTTTCCAGCGCCGATTCGCGCGCCTGATGTCGATTGGCCAATTAAACCTCCAACGCCTGTAGCTGGCGTACCACTTCCACGGCGGTCAGTGCCGCCTCGGCCCCCTTGTGGCCGTGCGAGCCGCCGACCCGCTGCAATGCCTGTTCATGCGTATCGACGGTCAGCACACCGTTGCCGACACCGACATCGCCGCGCTGTGCGACCTTGCCGATCGCGTCCATCGCACCCTGGCAGACATAATCGAAATGCGCCGTATCGCCACGGATCACGCAACCGAGACAAACGATGGCATCGAAACGCCCCGACTGCGCCATGCGCGATGCGATGGTGCCGATCTCGAAGGCACCGGGCACATGCACAACGGTCAGATCCTTCTCAAGGCTGCCGTGCTCCCGGAGTGCCGTCACGGCACCCTCGAGCAGCGCCTCGGTGATATCCTGATTGAAACGACTGACGATGATGCCGATCGAAAGCCCCGAGGCATCGACATTGCCGGCCAGATGCGGCGCGTCGAGACTCATGATTTCCTCCCCATGTCCAAGAGGTGCCCCATCTTGTCGCGCTTGGTCTCCAGATAACGGATATTGTCCTCGTGGGCGCCGGTATCGAGCTTCACGCGCTCCACCACTTCAAGACCGTAACCATCGAGTGCGACGATCTTTTTCGGATTGTTGGTCAACAGCTTCAGCTTGCGCAGACCGAGCGCACGCAGGATCTGGGCACCGATACCGTAATCACGCAGATCGGCTCCGAAACCGAGTTTCACGTTGGCTTCGACCGTATCGTGGCCGGCATCCTGCAGTGCATAGGCACGCAGCTTGTTGAGCAGGCCGATACCGCGCCCCTCCTGCCGCAGATAGAGGATCACGCCCTCGCCCGCCTCGGCGACCTGGCGCATCGCGGCATGCAGCTGCGAACCGCAGTCGCAGCGGCGCGAGGTGAAGACGTCGCCGGTAAGGCACTCGGAGTGGACGCGCACCAGCACCGGATGGTCCGGACCGGGATTGCCCATCACCAGCGCCACGTGCTCGGCGGCGTCGACCATGTTGCTGAAGCCGACCAGCCGGAACTCGCCGAACTCGGTGGGCATGCGCACCTCCACCTCCTTGCGGACCAGCGAATCATGCTTCAGACGGTGGCGGATCACGTCGGCGATGCAGCCGATCTTCAGGTTGTGCTTTTTGGCAAACTTCTTCAGCTCCGGCATGCGAGCCATGCTGCCGTCCTCGTTCATGATCTCGCAGATCACGCCGGCCGGCTTCAGCCCGGCAAGCCTGGCCAGATCGATGGAGGCCTCGGTATGGCCGGCCCGCACCAGCAGGCCGCCGTCCCGGCCGACCAGCGGGAAGACGTGGCCGGGGGTATGGATGTCGGAGGGCCTGGCATTGTCGGCGATCGCCGTGCGGATGGTGTGGGCGCGATCGAAGGCGGAGATGCCGGTCGTGACCCCTTCCGCCGCCTCGATGGAAACGGTGAAGTTGGTCTTGAACTTCGAATTGGTGTTGGAAACCATCAGCGGCAGCTGCAGTCTGTCGGCCTGCTCCTGCGGCATCGCCAGACAGATCAGACCTCTTCCATGGGTCGCCATGAAATTGATCGCCTCGGGCGTGACCCACTCGGCGGCCATCACCAGATCGCCCTCGTTCTCGCGGTTCTCGTCGTCGGCGAGGATGATCATGCGCCCGGCGCGCAGTTCGTCGATCAGCTCCTCGGTCGTTGCCAGCGTCATGCCTTCTCCGTTGAAAACTGCAGTAGCCGCTCAACATAGCGGCCCAGCATGTCGGTCTCGATATTCACTTTATCACCGGCGGCCAGTTCGTCCAGATTGGTATGCGCCAGCGTATGCGGGATCAGGTTGACGGAAAAATCGCAGCCGTCCACCTCGTTGACGGTAAGGCTGACGCCGTTGATCGCCACCGAGCCTTTCTTCACCACGTAGCGTGCCAGCGCCGGCGACAGCCGGAAGCGCATGCGCACGTGCTCGCCGAGGTTCGCCACCTCGATCACCTCGCCCATACCGTCGACATGGCCGCTGACCATGTGGCCGCCCAGCGCATCGCCGAGCTTCAGCGCCGGCTCAAGATTGACCCGCCGCCCCTCTTCAGCCTCGCCGAACACGGTCAGCTGCAGCGTTTCGGCCGACAGTGTGGCGGCGAACATCCCCTTCTCGAAGCGGGTGACGGTCAGGCAGCAGCCGTCCACCGCCACCGAATCGCCGAGCGCCCAGCCCGACATGTCGAGATGGGTGGCGAACAGCATGTGCGCCTGCTCCGGCTCGCGCCGGATTTCGGCGACATGGCCGACGTCCTGAATGATTCCGGTAAACATGGGGTTGCGGATACTAGCTGCGGCAAACCGGTTTGCCACATTCAATGATGCGCAGGTTCCCACTCCCGCCAGCCGTCGAACATGGGGAAATAGAGTGCCAGCCGGATCGGCCGCTCCGGCTCCAGCAGGCGCAGGGTGGCGGCATAGCGCTCCAGCTGTGCGGCATGACGCTTCGTCTCCTCGTCCAGAAAGGCCTCCATGTCGGCGCCTTCATGGCTCGCCGTCTTGTAATCGACGATCCAGCGGGTGCCGCCAGTATCCACGAAGCTGCGGTCGATGATGTGGTTGGCGACAGCACCACCGCGATGGCTGCTCAACGCCCACTCGCAGTGCGACTCCCGATGTGCAGCCGAAAGCAGCCAGGCCGCACGAGAACTGGCGAGCACGCGCTGCAGGGCCAACTGACAGCGGCGCGCCGCACTCTCCAGGCTCTCGCCTGACAACCCTTCGGCCAGCAGCATCCGCCGCATGCGCAATCCGGCCACCTCACTATCCGCCGCCGACCATTGCTCGATCCCCTTCTCCGCCACCTGCTGCAGGATCGCGTGCACGGCATTGCCGACCGGCGCCGCTTCCGGGCCGGCCCAGAGATACTCGGTCTCCTGCCGTGTCGGCACCGGCTCGATCACAACCAGCTCGGGGAGTTCGGACATGCGCAGCAGCGGCTTTCTCTCCCCCTCCTGCGTTGCGCCTTCGCCCTGCAGCCCTATGATCTCGGCGCCGAAACAACCGCCATCCGCACCTCCCGGCAACAGCAGCGAGAGCAGCGAACCGGACGTCGCCTGCCCCTTCTCCGACACCCGGCCGAACATATGCAGCGAGGTCTCCGCACGCGTACAGGCGACATAGAGCAGGCGTGCCAACTCATAATCGTACTTGGACTTTTCGATCCCGTTGACCAGCGAGAAGAGCGCATCATCGCTGCGCGTGGCGGCCCTGAGCGCCAACAACGGCAGCTCATGGCCCACCGCCGGCACATCGGTCAGGGCGAGCAGTGGCGTATCGCCGTTGTTGCCGCGCTTGCCGAGTCCGGGCAGGAGCACCACATCCCACTGCAGCCCCTTGGCACCATGCATGGTCATCAGCTCCACCCGGGATGCTTCGGCCGAACTGTTGGCGACCGCGAAAAGCTTCTTCAAGCCTTCATCGAAACGGGCGAAATCGATAGCGCCTCCCTCATCGAGCGTTGCCACCAGTTCGAGCGTCTGCGCGATATTGCTGGCTGCGGTCGCATCGAAGGCGGCTGCCAGTCCGAGGCGCGACCAGGCGGACTCCAGTAATCTGCGCACCCCCACCCTGCCAGCCACCTCCACACAGGGTTCGAGGGCCGCGACCAGTGACGCCACCCGTGCTGCGGCTGCAGGCTCCATGGCGCTCAAACGCTCCGCTTCCTGCATCAGATGCCACACCGGTCGCTCGTCACTCCCCAGCAGCAGCAACAACTCCGCCGTGTTCAGGCCGCCGTAGCAGGAGCGCAGCAGTGCAGCCCATGATTCGCGATCAATCGGATGCAGCAGCGCCCGGGCCATCGCCCGCAGCAAGCGCACCTCCGGGCAGCTATCCAGCGGCAATAACTTGGTGGCCTTGAACGGAATCCCCGCACGATTCAGGGCCGGCATGATCGCATGCAGATGTTTGCGCGAACGCGCCAGAATGGCGATCCGCCGCGTCGCATCAGCTGCAAGCTCCTGCCGCACCAGTGCCGTGATCGCCGCTGCCTCCTGCGCATCCTCGGCCTCGCTCCCCGCTTCGTCCGGCTGCTGGATGTGAAGGCAAACGCAGCCGTCGCGGGTCAGCGCAGACACCGCCATCGCATGCTTCACGGCACCGCGCACCGCATCCTGTTGCGGGGGGAAAATGGCCGAAAAGGCACGGTTCACCCAATCGACGATCAGCGGTGCCGAGCGGAAGTTGCGTTCCAATGACTGCATCTCGACCTGCGGCAGTGCCGCGGCATTCTCCGCCGCCTGCAGGAACAGCCCCACTTCGGCTTTGCGGAAGCGGTAGATCGACTGCATCGGGTCGCCCACCATGAAGAGGGTGCGGTGGCGACCGTCCCCCTCCTGCCAGCCCGCCGTCAGGTTGCGCAGCAGCCGCATCTGCAGCAGCGAGGTATCCTGAAACTCGTCGACGAGGATATGGTGGATGCGGTAATCGAGCCTGAGCAGCAGATCGGAGGGCTGGCCCGCCTCCCCTTCGAGTGCTCTAAGCGCGCGCAGAGCGATCTCGGTGAAGTCGGCCTCGCCGCTGAGCGAAAACTGTTGCTGCAGCTCGTCGGCGGCCAGAATCAGCAGGTTGAAGAGCGCCTGCATCAGCTGCCACTGCTGCTCGCTGTAGCTGGATGTTGCAGGCAGCTGTTGCAGCCCGATCAGAGCCGATTCGAGACCCGGCACCAGTGCCAGGTCCCCGAGGATCTGCTGGAACTGCTGCTTGAGCGGCTTGCTCTCCTCATCGTTCGGGAAACCGCGCTTGACGTTGATGCCACCCGGTTTGCGCAGTCCATCCTTGGTGGTGAGCTCGGCGGCGATCAACTGCCACAGCGGCAGCGATTCGACGCTCGCGGCCGGCCAGGCGCTCAGCGATGCGAGCTCGGCAACACCGCGATTCTCTCCGGCAAAGGCCAGGATCGGCGGCAGAGCGTGCCGATATTCGATCGGCATCAGTCGATCGCAGCTCTGCAGCTGCTCAACGATCAACCCCGTGAGCGTGGACTCAAGCGTATCGCGCAAAGCCTCCATATCCCGGGCATGATCGATCACCAGCTCCAGCCACTGCTCCCGCTTGGCCAGCATGTCGGCCACCAGCGAGATCAGAACCACGGCCTGATGATCCAGATGCAGCAACAGCGCCTCGGCGGCATCGCGATCGATTTCTAGCAGCCGGTCCAGCGCCCGCTCGGCAGCCAGTCGATACGTATGTCCCTGATCCTCGCCGGCCACCGGCATTTCTCCGAATCCGGAGAGCAGCGGCAGCTGGGCAGCCAGTGCATGGGTCAGGCTATCGAGCGTCATCAGGCGCAGACGGGAGGCGTGTTCAGCCAGATTCCAGCCGCGCTCCCGCGAGCGTTGCAACGCCGCCTGTGCCAGGCGCCAGGTCTCCAGCTTGTGTGCCTGGGCGGCATCAGGCTCGGACATATTCAGGGCATCGATCACACGGATGCGCATCTCGGCAGCCGCCTTGCGCGTAAAGGTCAGTGCCAGGATCTCTTCGGGTTCATCGACGTGGACCAGCAGTGCCAGAATGCGCTGGGTCAAGAGCTCGGTCTTGCCCGAACCCGCCGGCGCCTGCACGAGAACCGAGCGCCCCGGATCGCGCGCATGGAGGCGTGCCTGTTCACTCATGCCTCATCATCCCCTGCATCCAGATCGAAGCCGGTCTCTTCGATCCTGCAGACCGCCTCCAGCCCGCAATAGCGGCAGGCATCGGCGTCTCGCGGTGTCACCCGGCACTCTCCATTGGCAAACTCGGCGGCCAGCGCATCGATCTTCTCGCGCCAGACTTCCAGCACCGCATCCCAATCCTCGGGATGGTTGCGCTTGCCGTCACAGGCGGCGATACCCTCGATGCCGATATCCTCTCCGGCCAGCCCCTCGAACCCCATTTCGCCTGCGCGCAGACTGGCAAAACTGACCGCATCCTCATGCCCGAGATTCGCAGCCAGCGCGTAGAGCGGCAGCTGCGGCTCCTCGATGCGTTCGCCGATCCACTGCGCGATGCGCTGCTTCGCCCCGCTCTTGTAATCGATCAGAATCCGGTGTCCATGGGCATCGCGATCGATGCGGTCCGCCTTGATCCGGACATCGAACCGGTTCGGGCCGGATTGTGGCAGATGCAGTCGCCACTCCTCCTCGAGTGCCAGCACCTGAAAAGGCGGCCGCCCGCGCTCAATCTCCAGCCACTGGCCGAGCAGCGTACGCATGCGCCGGCTCTCAATCGCCTGCAGACGCGCCGGCACCGCCCCCCCCTGCTCCCATGCATGCGCGATCGCCGCCTCGATCAGTTGGCGCTCGCTCTCCTCGTCCAGCGCATGCAACCGATCTGCGCTCTGCAGCCGCCGCCAGAGCTCCTCGAGCGCCAGGTGCAGCAGCGAACCCTTCACCGTCGGCTCGATTCCCGGGGTCGACTCCTCCAGCGGGGTCAGGCCCAGACGATGACGTGCAAAGGCGCGGAACGGGCAAGCCGACTGATCCCGGATCACGGCCGTGCCGCCGCGTTGCAGCTCTCCCTCGCGCAGCGGCACGGAAGGCGCGTCCTCGAACGGCTCCATCGGCCACCCCATCATTGTGGCGCTCCCGCGATCCACCTCGACAGGGAGATAGTCGCGCTGCTCGCAACCTGCGGCGAACGGTGAAGGCCGGCACTCCTGCTCGCCTCGCACGCGGGCATAGCTGATCTCGATACGGGGAGCGGCTCGCAACACTGCCTGCCAGAGAAAGGATGATCGCTCGTAGGCCAGGACTGCATTGCACTGCCTGATCCGGTACTTCTGCTGCAGCGGCAAGGGGAGCAACGGCAGGCTGCGCGCCGGCATCGGAGCCGCCTCCTCATCGAAGCCCGCCAGCAGTACGACATCGAACTTGAGACCCGCCGCCTGCGTAAAGGGCATCACCACCACATTGGGAAAGGCCGCTTCGTTCTGCAGTGGCTTGGCCGTACAACTGCTGCGCAGGATGGCCAGAAAGCGCGACCAGCTCATCGTATCGTCCAGCGCGTCCAGGCAGACCAGAGAAGCGAGCTGGTCGCGCAGGGTATTGATCAGCCGGATCTCGGCATCGCTACGCAGGTCACCCGCTTCGAAACCGGAGGGGAGAAATCCGAGTTCCTGCAGCAGACGGTTCAGCTCGCTCACCCAGTCCGAGGCACTATGGCGGGTCACCTTCCAGTCGTTCAGTGCCGAGAGCGCCCCGGCAAACTCGGGCAACCCATCGAGGCGACCGGATCCCAGCAGCCATGGAATCGAGAGATGGTGCATATTGCGGCGGCGCAACCAGCCATCGAGGGCGGCCCGACCGGCACGCTCTGCGGCATACCCTTTCAACCAGGGGGAGAGCAGCAAGCGCGAACAGTCGGAGAGTGCAAGGCTGCGCTTGCCGGCCAGCCCGAGCACAAAGAGCAGCTGGCGGATCATCGGGGCATCGAAAAGGCTTCCGGCCGGCATCACCACTGCCCGGGTTTCATCGGCCGGATTATGGCGAGCTGCGGGCAGGAGACACCGATCCAGCGCCAGGCCCAACGGCTCGCTATCCCGGATCGAATCCCCGGTCAGCAGCGCGATGCGCGCCTCGGGCTTCTCCTGCAGAAGTGTCGCGATACGTCGGGTCAACAGATCGACTTCCTCGCCCTCGTCGGTGCAGGCCGTGACAATCACTTCGCCCGGCGGCGCATCACTCTCGATGCACAGCAATTGCACACCGCCAGCCTGCAACACTGCCAACAGAGCCGACTGCAGTGGCATGAAACGATCGAATCCGTCCAGCAGGATCGTGCTGGCCTCCATGCGCCCGGCGAGTCCCGGCAGCAAACGCCACGGCAGCTCCGCAGCCAGAGCGCGCCCTGCGAGGGTGGGTCTGGCAAGCTCGGCATGTATGCCCCCGATCCAGCGCGCCAGTGCCTCGGCCTCCTCCCCGAATCCTGCGAGTTCGCGCAGATCGATATCGTGCTCCTGCATAAGCTCCAAGGCCTGCATGGCATGGCGTGCCAGCCCGCGGATTGAGGCGGCAGAGCTGGAACGATCCGGGAGATCGGCACGGATCACCCGCTCCCAAAGCTGCGTCTCCTGCAGGCGATTGAGGGGCACCGGCAGGGAGAGGTCGGTCGCAATCAGATCCGCCAGCCACTGCTGCCAGCTCACCACCGCCGGGGTTTCGATCACCGCAGCACCGCTTGCAACAGACAGACGCCGTTTCCAGTCGGCGGCCTGGCCGGCCGTCGCGGTCAGCAGCAGGGCGCCGTTTTGCATCGCCTCCGACACCTCGGAAACCTGACTCACGCCGGGCTTGATTTTTATCGTCTTCGGGCCTTCAATAGGCGCTGAGTTGAATCGACTCGCCATCTGGACTCAGGAGGGACCATGAGCAAGGTGAAAATCACGTGTCCGCGCTGCAAAGAGAAGTTCCAGGCGGAGGAATCCGAGCTCTACGAGTGCCCGAAGTGCGGCACCAGCATTCGGCCGAAGAACAAGTCCACCGACTTCGACAAGACACAAACCTTCAAGATCTGAGCGGACTGCCCGGCCTTCCCTCACATCCCGCCCGCTAAACCCCTGCCCGCTTAACCTATTTGGCATTCGCTGGCTCCAGGTGGCCCGGCACGATTTTGCCTTGCTGATCCATGTAAGCCGGCACATAACGCATGGCCTTCTCCGAACCGGTATCCAGCCGTTGCCAGGCCAGCCAGGCTGACAGCACACCGGCCAGTACCGCCACCACCTTGAACCATAACGGTGTCCTGCTCTCGCGACGCGGCGTGACATCGATGATTTCGGGTTCCGCCGGCCGCTGCCGGCGCATCTGCAGCCATACCTTCAGGACCAGCAGGAAGTTGCGCAGCATGAACAGCAGGATCGCCGGACCGAAAAAGAACACGATGATGGTCAGGATGTTGCGGATCATGACTGCGTCAGCCCCTTAAGCCGCGCCGCATAGGCCAGCACATCCGGCTCGCCGCCGGCTCGCTGCGCCAGATGCACCGTTTCGGCCAGCACCTCGAGAATCCGGTGCAGCGCCTCGTGACGATCCATACCCTTCACCGTGATCAGGTGTTCCAGCGCCCTGGCCATCTCCGGCGGCTGTTTCATGGCCGCCTGCTCCTCCAGAGCCAGGTGCAGCGACAGGTGCAGGTAAGGATTCATGCCGTCGTCGACCTGGAAATCACGATCGAGGAAGCTTTCCATATCGTCGAAATAGTGATGGTACTCCGGATGCATGCTGATGACCCGGGCGATGCGCACCTCCAGGGCATTCAGCGGCAGGCCGGCCTGGGCCTTCTGCCAGGCATCCCAGAATACCTGCCTATGCGCCCGTAACTGCTCGCGGCTGGGTCCTTCTGACCGGTCCTCCATGATCTCCTCCATCCTCACATACGCCGGTGCTGCAGCACCGGCATGCGACGGCGCAGGTCGCTCAGGGTATCCAGACTCAGTTCGGCGATCGCGATTCCCTCATCGTCGCCAAGCTCGGCCAGCACCGTCCCCCACGGATCGACGATCATGCTGTGGCCATAGGTACGTCGCTTGCCCGGATGCTCGCCACACTGACCGGCCGCCAGCACATAGCACTGGTTCTCGATCGCGCGTGCCTTCAGCAGCGTCTGCCAGTGCGCCTTGCCGGTCGGCACGGTAAAGGCGGCCGGCACGGTCAGGATATTGCAGCCATCCATCGCATAATGCCGGTAAAGTTCGGGGAAACGCAGGTCGTAACAGACGGAGAGCCCCAGTTTCCAGACATCGCTCTCGACCGTCGCCGGCGAGCCGCCTGGCTCGATCAGCTTCGACTCGGTATGCTGCTCCTCGGGTAGCACCACATCGAACAGGTGCATCTTGTCGTAGATGCCGGCAAGCCGTCCATCGGGCAGGAAGGCCGGGCTCGCATTACGCAGTCGCTCGCCCTTGCCGCGCAACAGGATCGTACCGCCGACCAGCAGGATGCCATACCGTTTCGCCAGCCCGGACAGAAAGGCCAGCGTCGGCGAATCCGCTTCGCCCTCGGCTGCCACCCGTTTCTCCTGCTCCGTTTGACCCATGAAAGCGCAGTTTTCCGGCAGCAGTACCAGCTGCGCGCCCCTGCCGGCGGCCTGTTCGATCAGTCGGGCGGCCTTCTCCAGATTGGCCTGCTTCGCATCGCCCGAGCTCATCTGCACGCAGGCGGCAATCAGCTTCGAACCGACTTCAGGCAAAGCGGCCGATCCCCTTCAGGATACCGAGATTGGCGCGCTCGCTCAGCACCGGCACCAGCTTGCCGCCGCAGGCGCTCATCAGCGTCATCATGCCCGGGCCGTGGCCGGCCAGCGGCGAATCGGAGTGGATGACAAGCCCGATGGTGACCGCCCCCTTGCGGTAGGTTCGGCCGTAGCGGTTATCGTGATCCATGACAGCCACGAAATCGCCGAAACGCAGCCGGTCGAGGCCGTGTTCGCGCACCGTCTCCTCGTCCTGGCAGAGGATGTCGTAGTCGCCGGTGGTTACCGACAGCGAACCGATGCCGGAGCCCATCGCATGGCCCGGGATCACCACGTTCACCGGCACCTCGATGCGGCCGTCCGGCAGCTCCTTCAGCCCCCAGGCCTCCAGTACGTCGGGGTCGAGGTTGTAGATGCAGACCTCCGGATGGTCGAGCAGCTTCAGCCCCTGGCCGAAGCCGCGCACCAGGAACTTGTCGTCGCAGGTCAGCCTGTCGAGCACATCGTCGGGGAAATCGAGCATCAGGTGGTCGACGCCGCCATGATGACCGAGCACCGTCCCCTTCGACCCCTTCGCCTCGCCGGAGATCACCTTCACCTCGTTGCCGGCGCAGGCGAGGAACTGGAAGCCGAGCTCGGCCTTGCGATTCTTGTGGGTTAAGCTCGCCGACACCCCCGGCTCGATATGCTCTCCGGCCCAGCCGAATACCGAATCGCCGATCTTGACGTTGTAGGTGATGCCACCGGTAGAGGGCCAGGCGAACACCTCGCCGGCCGCCCCGACCTCGAACGGCGCCCACTGGTTGGCCGGCGACACGCCGCCCTGCACGGCGGTCATCACCAGCTTGTCGCGATTGGTTTTCAGGCTCATATGAATGCTCGCTCCTGTTTCGAATGACTTATTGTAGGCCGAAGCGGCGACAGGCGTTCGCCGTCGTCATGGCCGCGAATTCGGCAAACTCCATGCCGCGCACCGATGCCAGGCATTCCGCGACATGGCGCACATAGGTCGGCTCGTTACGCTTGCCGCGCTTCGGCTCCGGCGCCAGGTACGGTGCATCGGTCTCGACGAGCAGCATGTCGCCGGGCACGCGGCGTGCGACCTCGCGCAGTTCGTCGTTGCGCTTGTAGGTGACATTGCCGGAGAAGGAGATCGACATGCCGAGATCCAGCGCCCGGCTGGCAACCTCCCAGCCGGAGGAGAAGCAGTGCATGACGCCGCCGCATTCGCCGATCCCCTCCTCGGCCATGATGGCGAGCGTCGCCTCGTCGGCATCACGCATGTGCACGATCACCGGCTTGCCCACTTGTTTCGCAGCCCGGATATGGTTGCGGAAACGCTCCGCCTGCACCTCGGGTTCCACCTTGTGATGGAAGAAATCCATGCCCGTTTCGCCGATGGCCACACAGCGCGTATCCGCCGCCAGCCCGCAGATCTCTTCCGTTGTCGGTTCCTCGGCAACGGGATGGTTGGGATGCACGCCGACCGAATACCAGGCGCCCGGCCAGTCGGCGCAAAAGCGTTGCAATGCCGGCGCCTGTTCGAGCTCCACCGACACGGCGATGATGCGCTCCACTCCCGCCTCGCGCATGCGCCCGAATACCTCCTGCCGATCCTCGTCGAACTGATGGAAATCGGGATGGCAGTGGGTATCGACGAGCGAGATATCAGCCAAGCATGATCTCCCTGAGATGAGCGAGCGTCACATGGTGCAAGCCCTTGAGGCCGTGCGGATTGTCGAAGACGTGCACGGCAGGAAGTTCGGGCTCGCCGAGTTCGGAGACCACCAGGTCGGCACCGGAAAAGTCGTGGTCGCGCGTGTAGTCGTTGATCGTCACGACGCACTTCAGGCCGGCGGCGGCGGCGGCCTTCCAGCCGTTGCCCGAATCCTCCATGGCCAGGCAGTCGTGCGATGCCAGGCCGAGCCGGTCCATCGCATAGGTATAGATATCCGGCGCCGGCTTCTTGACCGGTACGATGTCGCCGGCGGCGCGCACGGCGAAACGATCGAACCACTCGGCACCCAGCGAATGCTCGATCAGCGCATCGAGAGCTGCCGGCGTCGTGGTAGTGGCGATGCCGAGCGTGATGCCGGCCGCATAAGCCTCCTCGAGCAGCCGTTTCACGCCGGGACGCAGCGGAATCGCACCGGTAGCGATGAGCGTCTGGTAGTGTTCGGTCTTGCGGGCGTGCAGTCTCGCCACATGCTCGTCCGATGGCATCTCGCTGCCCAGGCGCTCGTGGTCGAAGCGGATACGCTCCTTGCCGCCCGTCACGGCCAGCAGTTCGCCATAGGTCGGCACATCCCAGCGACGCGCCAGGCCCGCCTCTTCGAAGGCCATGTTGAACGCCACCCGGTGGCCGTCGCGTTCGGTATCGGCAAGCGTGCCGTCCACATCCCATAAAATGCATCTCAGTTCGGCCATATCCAACTCCTTGGTCCATTATTAACCATGTTTTCCCGGCCCTGCCGGACAGAGCGGGCGGCGGCCAACCATAAACCGGCAAGACCGAAATAATGACCCTTCTTGGGCAAGGTTCCGGCATCCGTTAGAATGCGACACCATGAACGAAATCTTGTCGCCGGTGATTGAGCACAAGCATGAGGCAGAAGCCGCCGAACCTCAACTGCAACGACCGCCGATGTACCGCGTCATCCTGCTCAACGACGATTACACGCCGATGGACTTCGTCGTGCAGATCCTCGTCGACCTGTTCCAGCACCCGGTCGAGACGGCAACCCGGCTGATGCTGCAGGTGCACGAGAAGGGCAGCGCCGTTTGCGGCATCTATCCGTATCAGATCGCCGAAAGCAAGGTGGCCCGTGTCGAAAGCACTAGCCGAAAAGAGGGGTATCCGCTACGCTGCATGTTGGAGCGCGATGAGCAGAACTGAATGCAAAACAACGTCGCTGCGGCCGGGCCAAGGCGACCTTCCAAGGACGGTTGTATGGGCATTTTGAACGAAGAGCTTGAGCAGACACTGAACGACGTATTCCGCAATGCACACTTGCGGCGCAACGAGTTCGTGACCATCGAACACCTGCTCCTCGGCCTGCTCGACAACCCCGAGGCCAAGGCGGCCCTGCGCGGCTGCCATGCCGATTTCGACAAGCTCAAGAAGGAGCTGAACAGCTTCATTCAGGAACACGTCGCCATCCTTCCGGAGGGTGTCGGCGAAACGACCGCCAGCATCGGGCTGCAGCGCGTCATCCAGCGTGCGGTCATGCACGTGCAGGCGGCCGGCAAGCGCGAGGTCAGCGGCGCGCACGTGCTGGTGGCGATCTTCTCCGAGAAGGAGTCGCATGCCGTCTTCTTCCTCAAGCAGATGGGCATCACCCGGCTGGACGTCGTCAGTTATATCGCTCACGGAGCCACCGGCAGCGAAACGGGCGGCACCGAGGTGCGTACCGGCAGCGATACCGAAACCGGCAAGGCGCCGGAGGCCTCGCCGCTGGAGCGTTTCTGCATCAACCTCAATGCCCGCGCCCGCGCCGGCAAGGTGGACCCGCTGATCGGGCGCAAGGGCGAACTCGACCGCTGCATGCACATTCTCTGCCGCCGTCGCAAGAACAATCCCCTGCTGGTCGGCGAGGCCGGCGTCGGTAAAACCGCCATTGCCGAGGGGCTGGCACTCGCCATCGAACAGGGTGAGGCGCCGGAAATCCTGCAGGATGCCACCCTCTATGCACTGGATATGGGCGCATTGCTGGCCGGCACCAAATACCGCGGCGACTTCGAGGAACGGCTGAAGGCGGTGCTGAAATCGCTGTCGCAGGAAGCCGGCTCGATCCTGTTCATCGACGAGATCCACACCATCATCGGCGCCGGTGCCGCCAGCGGCGGTACCATGGACGCCTCCAACCTGCTGAAACCGGCACTGGCCAACGGTGAACTGCGTTGCATCGGCGCCACCACCTACCAGGAGTTCCGCAACCTGTTCGACAAGGATCGAGCCCTCTCCCGCCGTTTCCAGAAGGTCGACATCGGCGAACCGACCGTCGAGGAGACGATCGCCATCCTGAAAGGACTGAAGCCGCGGCTGGAGGAGCACCACGGTGTGCAGTACACCCTCTCCGCCATCGAAAACGCCGCCAAGCTCGCCAAACGCTTCCTGCACGACCGCCACCTGCCCGATTCGGCCATCGACGTGCTCGACGAGGCGGGTGCCGCCATCCGCATCCGGCCCGCGAGCCGCCGCAAGAAGCAGATTTCGGTGTCGGATATCGAGGCCACCGTCGCCTCCATCGCCCGCATCCCGCCGCAGCAGGTCTCGGCCTCCGACAAGCGGCGCCTGGAGCATCTGGAGCGCGACCTGAAGCTGACCATTTTCGGCCAGGACCAAGCCATGCATCGGCTGGCGGCCAGCATCAAACTGTCGCGCGCCGGTCTCGCCCACCCCGACAAGCCGATCGGCAGCTTCCTGTTCACCGGCCCGACCGGTGTCGGCAAGACCGAGGCCGCACGGCAGCTCGCCCGCATCATGGGGGTCGAGCTGATCCGCTTCGACATGTCCGAATACATGGAGTCGCATACGGTATCGCGGCTGATCGGCGCCCCGCCGGGCTATGTCGGCTTCGACCAGGGCGGCCTGCTGACCGAGGCGGTCAGCAAGAATCCGCATGCCGTGCTGCTGCTCGACGAGATCGAGAAAGCGCACCCCGACCTCTTCAACCTGCTGTTGCAGGTCATGGACCATGGCAAGCTGACCGACAACAACGGCCGCTCGGCCGACTTCCGGCACGTGGTGCTGATCATGACCAGCAATGCCGGTGCCTTCGAGATGTCGAAGAGCATCGTCGGCTTCAACCCGGCCCCACGCCGAGGGGAGGACGAGGCCGCCATCAAGCGCATCTTCACACCGGAGTTCCGCAACCGGCTGGATGCCGTGATCCCCTTCGCGCCGCTTTCCGAAGAGGTGGTCATGCATGTGGTCGACAAGTTCCTGATCGAACTCGAGACGCAATTGCAGCCGAAGAAGGTCGAGCTCGAGGTCAGCACGCCAGCCCGCCAGTGGCTGGCCAAACATGGCTACGAAGCAGACATGGGAGCCAGGCCCATGGCGCGGCTGATCCAGGAGCAGATCAAGAAGCCGCTGGCCGAAGCGATCCTGTTCGGCGAACTGCAGCAAGGCGGCAAGGCCACCGTCGGCATCTCCAAGGATGCAATTTCGATCAGTTTCTCCGAGACTGTCGCCGCATGAACCCCGACAAGCCGGCCAAAAGCTATACCGACCAGTTCGACCACAGTGACTCCGCCTCGATGCGCATCGAGATGCAGGCCATCGGCGTGGTTCACAGCCCGTTCCGGGAGCGTTTCGCCGCCCCCAGGCAACCGGTGCTCGGCGAAGCCGCACCGGCAAGCATCGTGCTGAACGCCGGCATGAATTTCGAGCAGGCGCTCGGCGACCTGGACGGCTTCTCGCATCTGTGGGTGCTCTACTGGATGCATCTGAACCAGGGCTGGAACCCGACGGTGCTGCCGCCGCGAGGTCCGAGGATCCGGCGCGGCCTCTTCTCGACACGTGCACCGCACCGGCCGAACAGCATCGGGCTGTCGGCGGTGCGCCTGAACCGCATCAGCGGCCGCACCCTGTATATCGAAACCCACGACATGCTGGACGGCACGCCGGTGCTCGACATCAAGCCCTACCTGCCATTCGCCGATGCTTTCCCCGATGCCAAACCAGGCTGGCTGGACGAGGCCGGAATCGCCGGACAACCGGTTGCCCGCACCCTTCCTTGACTTCGACGGCGGCCGGCAAACAATCCACACATGCAATGTCCTGACTGCGGTACATTCTATTCGAAGAAGCAAGCCTTCTGCCTTGCCTGCGGACAGATCCTCAGCGACGGCAACGAGCCGGCGCGGATCGGCCACTACCGTCTGCTCGAGAAAATCGGCCAGGGCGGCATGGGTATGGTCTACCACGGCTTCGACGAGAATCTCGAGCGCGACGTGGCCATCAAGGTACTTCACCGTCGTCTGCTCGGCGAGCTGAAACAGATCGAGCGCTTCCGGCGCGAAGCACGCACCCACAGCCAGTTCCAGCACCCCAACATCGTCACCCTGCTCGACGTCGTCGACAGCGAAACAATCATGGCGCTCGTCATGGAACTGGTGGTCGGCTGCACCCTGAAGGACTTCATCCAGCAGCGCGGCGTCCCGGCCTGGGGGGAGGTTATCGCCATTTCCGAGGCGGTCATGGCCGGCCTCGGAGCCGCGCACGCTCATGGTGTCGTACACCGCGACATGAAGCTTTCCAACGTTTTCCTCTCCGATGACGGCGGCATCAAACTGATGGATTTCGGTCTGGCCAAGAGCAAGAAACCCGGCGAGGACATCACCGAGAGCGGCGCGGCCGTCGGCACCTACTTCTACATGGCGCCGGAACAGATCATCGGTCGAGACATCGACGGTCGCGCCGACCTCTATTCGTTCGGTGTCATGCTCTACCGCATCTGCACCGGCCAGCTCCCGTTTACCTCGACAGGTGGCGGTGAATTCGAGCTGATGGAGAAGCACGTCCGCCACGTTCCTGCCCGTCCGGAAACGCTGAATGCCGATATCCCGCCGCCCCTTTCCGACCTGATCATGGCACTGCTGGAGAAGTCGCCCGACGATCGCCCGGCCAATTGCGAGGCCGTGATCGAGCGGCTGCACAAGATCGGCAAGCCGGTACCCCCGAGCCTGAAGGGCATGACCTTCTCGGAATTGCATGCCAAGCTGAACAGTACCGGCAAGAAAGGTGGCGATACCGCCGCATCCACGGTGGCATCGGTCGACAACGGCTTGATGAAGGAAGCGCCGCAGCAAACCATGCTCTGGGCTTTCCGCCATTCGCCGGAGGCACCTGCCGAGCCGCCGCTCGACCTGCGGTCGCCGCCGCCGATCGACCGTATCACGCTGCAGAAACTGAAACGCTCGATCGAAAGCATCCCGCCGCTGCCGGAGATATGGGGTCGCCTGGCCCGCATTCTGGACGACCCGGATTCGGCCCCCTCCGACCTGGCCGTCGAAATCAGCAAGGCTCCGGATCTGGCTGCGCATGTCCTGCGGCTGGCCAACAGTGCAGGCTATGCGATGCCCGGCAACAAGGTGACCAATGTCGCCATTGCCATTGCCCGCCTCGGCATGGACAACATCCACGATTTCCTGCTGCAGAAGCTGTTTCCCGATATCGCCGCCCTGGCTGATCCATCCGAAGATGACGCCATTTCCATCGCCAGCGAAACCCGCCAGCTCTGGTACCACAGCCAGGCGATCGCCATGCTGTCGCGGGCGCTGTGCGACTATTCGTCCATCGTCGCCGGCAAATCCGCCAGCCTGTTCGGCATGCTGCACGATATCGGCAAGCTCGCGATCCTGCATGCCGAGGACGACGAGACCCTGCAGCGCCTGAAGGTGGCGATCTCCGCCGGCTCGCCGTCGTTGCGTGCCGAGTGGGATGTACTCGGCTACACCCATATCGATGCCGGCATGATGCTGGCGCTGCACTGGCGGCTGCCGCGCACCATCCACCGCTTTATCTATTTCCACCATCATCCGGAGTGGCACTCGGCCGATGTCTGGCCGATCGACATGCAGCCGGCCATCATGATGAACCATATGGCGCATCTGCTGCTGCAGGACTTCGAGAAAGAGGATAACAACAAGCCCGATACCATCTGGGCACCGGCCCAGCGAAGCCACATCGCCGCCACGGAGGGACTACTGCGCCAGCCGCTGCGCCTGCCGCTGAAGGATCTCGCCTCCTACAGCCGGCTGAAGCAGGAGCTGGCCAAAATCCGCCAAGCCTACGAAGTCATCGGCGGCTAGTCAGTCCTGAGTCATCCGCCAGCCCGGCCGGGCACGGCCAGCCGGCCTCGATCGCCCGCCTGAGATCGGCGGCCGAATCGACATCGAACGAAAGCTCCAGCATGCCGACATGCAGCGACAGGGCTGCCGCCCGCTCGAGACTCTGCCGCAGCACCGCCGGCGTCCCCCAGTCGATATCGGCAAACAGTCCGGCAAGAGGCCCGGCAAGGGCGATGAGATCGTAGCCGCCGTCCTCCACCGGACCGAAGACGACATCATGCGTTGCCGCGAGATCGACGGCGGCCTGCAGGCGGTTGTCGGGCATGTGCGGCGAATCGGTGCCGAGAAACACCATGCCGCCATCTTCCGCATTCCATAGTCGCACCAGCAACCGCGCCATCCGTTCACCGAGGCTACCCTCCCCCTGCGGCACGACAGCCACGGCAAGCGCCGCAAAAAACGGATGTGTCGGGTCGTCCGCCGCCACCACCACGTCGCCGAACACATGGCGGGCGCGCCGGATCACCGTTTCGGCCATCGCAGCATGTAACCTGGCAGCGGCCTCAGGGGTGTATTCGGGTTGCAGCCGGGTTTTCACTCTCCCAGCTACCGGCGCCTTGCACATGATCACCGCCCGCATCAGCGCGTCTCGCGATACATGGCCGCCAATCTCTGTGCCGGAACCCCCAGCCAGTACAACAGGCGCAACCACCACATCAGCACGACGGTGCGCAGGATGCCATGCTTCTCCCAGCGGCGGCTCGAGGTGGTCACCGTCCGCTTCAGGCAGGCGATCCCCCCCTGCCGCTTCAGTCGCCGGGAGAATTCGATATCCTCCATCAGCGGCAGCTCAGGAAAGCCGCCGAGACGCTCGAACACCTCACGGCGCACGAATATCGCCTGATCGCCGGTACTGATGCGGGTCAGGCGCGAGCGCCAGTTGATGAAACGCTCGACGATACGCAACAGCATCTGTTGCCCGTCCAGCCGGACATCGAACCGTCCTCCGGCCACGCTGGCATCCTGCATCGCCTCACGAATAACTAATATGTCACTTGAAGAAACAACTGTATCAACGTGTAAAAAAACAATAATATCTGAATTACATACGGCGGCGCCAGCATTCATCTGGCGGGCGCGACCCGCGCCGCTTGCCAGCCATCTCAGGCCGGAGTCCTGAAGATATTCGCAGCTACCGTCCACCGAACCGCCGTCGACGACGAGCAGTTCGTCCGCCCCCAGTGACAGCCACCGCTGCCGTGCCGCCGGCAACAGCCCGATTTCGTTGCGCAGCGGCACCACGACCGCCACGGTCGGATCAGTCATGAACCGCCAGGCTCACCCAGCCGCTACCCGGCTCGCGGAAGTTGGTCAGCTGCCCGCGCCACACCCGGCCGGCCAGCGCGATCAGACGCTCACCGTGCATGTAGAGGCGGACATCCAGCTTGAAGGTCGCCCCGTCGATCGTCACCTCGCTGGGCGGCACGAAGCGCTGCATGACGGTGGTTGCCCCGTCGAGCTCGTCGAAACGCTTGCGACTGATACTGCGGCCGGTCACCACCCCCTTGCCGCCGTGCCGTGCTGACGGCTTGAACATCCAGGCATTGCGATCGCTCCAGACCGCGTCGCGCTCCATCTCCGCCAAGAGTCGGGTTTCCGGCGTCACCTCGCGGATCAGAACCACCTCCTCCGGCCCGACACAGCGCTCCAGCAGCCCAGGCCGCCACCAGTCGACCATGCGGGACTTGTCGCCGATCAGCGCGTAGCTGCGCGGATGCGGATTCAGCGCCACGCTGCCGGCCAGATAGGCCTGTCGTACCGCGGCCAAAGCCTCCGTTTCGAGGTAGAAATCGGTATGACGGTTGTAGATGGCGTCGATCCGCTTCCCCTCCAACGACAGTCCCGCCGCCATCCCCGAAATCTCCTGCGGCTCGCACAGCCAGACCGTCCGCCCATCCGCTTCCAGCAGCCGCGCATAGGCCAGCATCTCCGGGTACATGTACTGTTCCCGGATCGCCTCGTCCATGATGGCGATGCTTCGCCAGGTTTCGGGAAACATCGACAGCAGACGCGCCTCGAGCGGTTCGTCGAACAGCTCCGCCTGCTGTGCCAGCCAGTGGCCGGCGCGGCGGTAGATGCCGCCGGCATTGTTGTTGATCTCGATCAGCTTCGGCCCGTCGGCGGTGAGATGGAAGTCGTAGCCCATCAGCATGCTGGCGCAGCCCGGATCGAAACGCGCGGCAGAGGGCAGAGCGGCGTGAAGCAGATCGAGATAGGAGGCATTGGCGGTCAACCGGAGTACGGCCCGCGCAAAACCGAGCATCCGCTCGAAATCAGGGCGCGAAATGATGATCGGTTGTTCGGAGGCCAGCGGCATGCGGCAACGCTACCTTAGATGCTGGCCAGCTGTCACAATGCGCGCATGAGTCATCCGATTCCACCTCTCCTGCCGCAACTCCCGGCCATGACCGCCGCCGAACTCGATGACTGGATGCAGCAGCACGGTCAGCCGAAATTCCGTGCCAAACAGCTGCTGGAGTGGCGCAACAAGGGCATCACCAATCCCGACGAAATGCGCAACATTCCGCAGGCGCTGCGCGAACTGCTCTGCAGCGGCATGCAGTGCGAACCGCTGCGCCTGATCGAACGGCAGTGCTCAACGGACGGCACCCGCAAATACCTGTTCGAGCTGCAGCGCGAGCGGGTGCGCGGCAAACAGGTCGAATCGGTCTTCATCCCCGAGGAGGAGCGCGGCACGGTCTGCATCTCGTCACAGGTCGGTTGCGTGCTCGATTGCCCGTTCTGCTATACCGGCACCCAGAAGTTCGAGGCCAACCTGACCGCCGGCGAAATCATCGCCCAGATCCTCGCCATCAAGCACGACCTCAGGAACGATCCCATGCCGGCCGGCCTGCACAACGAGGTCAGCCATATCGTCTACATGGGCATGGGCGAGCCGATGGCCAACGAAGCGGGTGTGCATGATAGCTTGAGACTACTGATGTCCGAGGACGGCCTGCACATCTCCCGCCGCCGCATCACCGTTTCGACCTCCGGCCTGGTACCTCAGATCCGCCGGCTCGGGGAGGAACAGCCTGTCAATCTCGCCATCTCGCTGCATGCGGCCATCGATGCGCTGCGCGACGAACTGGTGCCGATCAACCGCAAACATCCGCTGGCCGAGCTGCGCGCCTGCCTCAACGACTATCCGCTGCCGGCGCAGCGCCATATCACGCTGGAGTACGTGATGCTGGAGGGGGTCAACGACCGGCCCGAAGACCTCGAGGCGCTGGTCCGTTTCGTGAACCGTGATCGTGAGCGCGTCAACCTGATCCAGTTCAACCCCTACCCCGGCAGCCCCTACCGCGGCACCGGCAGGGAAAACATGAATACATTCGCGCAACACTTGATCTCAAAAGGTGTTCGTGCCACCGTAAGGCGATCGCGCGGCCAGGATATCATGGCTGCCTGCGGCCAGCTCAAGGCGGCAAGGGATTCCGGCGTCCGGGAGAAGGGAGCGCAATGACAGCAGCCCGAATCGGCATCATTGGCGGCAGTGGTCTTTACGCCATGCACGGCATCGAGGTCATTGAACGCCTGCAAATCGACACCCCCTACGGTGCCCCCTCCGACGACCTGATCCTGGCCCGCTTCGGCGAACGCGAGCTCGTCTTCCTGCCCCGCCACGGCAGCAATCACCATCTGCCGCCGCACCGGATCAACTACCGCGCCAACATCTACGCGCTGAAGCTGGCCGGTGTTACGCAACTGATCTCCATCTCGGCCGTCGGCTCGCTGCGCCGCGATATCGAACCGGGCCACTTCGTGCTGGTCGACCAGTTCGTCGACCGCACCCAGGGCCGCGATGCAACCTTCTTCAACGGCCCGGTCGTCGCGCATGTACCGATGGGAGACCCGGTCTGCCACTGCCTGCGCGGTGCGCTGGACAAGGCCTGCCAGGCCGCCGGCATCACCACCCACGGTGCCGGCACCTACCTCGTCATGCAGGGGCCGCAATTCTCCACGCGTGCCGAGTCGGAGCTCTATCGCCAGTGGGGCATGGACATCATCGGCATGACCAACATGCCGGAGGCGAAGCTGGCCCGCGAGGCGGAGATCTGTTACGCCACCGTCGCCATGTGCACCGACTACGACTGCTGGCACGACGAGGAGGAGGATGTATCGGTGGGTGCGATCATCGAGATCATGAACAGCAACGTCGCCAATGCCCGCCTGATGCTGGAGCATCTGCTCGCCGCTCCTCCTGACAGCTGCGACTGCGGCTGCCAGCAGGTGCTCGACCACAGCATCTTCACCAACCTTTCCAAACAGGACGATACCGCCATCCGTCCCATCCATGCCATTGTGGAGCGACTCCTATGAAGCACGTGTCCCTGAAACTGCTGCTGGCCTTCTCGCTGCTCCTGACTGGCTGTGCCGGAAACAAGGCCAGCGATGCCGCACAGCAGAAGAAGGCGAAAATCCATTATGAGCTGGGCATCGATGCCCTCAACAGGGGTTTGCTGCCGAAGGCCTTCGACGAGCTGATGCAATCCGATGCGGCCCTGCCCGATCAGCCGGAAGTGCAGGATGCGCTGGCTTACGCCTGGCGGCTGCGCGGCGACCTGAACAAGGCGGACAAGCTTTACCGCAAATCGCTGCGCCTGAAATCCGACTCCCCGGCCACGCACAACAACTACGCCAGCCTGCTGCTGCAGATGAAACGCTACAAGG
>DATLWR010000085.1:0-2487 GCA_035576205.1 Mariprofundaceae bacterium | reverse complement strand
CTTATTACAAAAACAGCTGTCCTGCCAGCTCACCGCTGCAGGATTTCATGCTGATCTGTCCGGGCTCCGTCGGCCAGCCGCGTAGCGGCACGCCGGGCGCCGAATACGCCATCCTTTACCCGGATCCGGGCCGGCTGGAATTTCGCCGCATTGCCTACGACATGGATAAAACCATTGCCGACATGAAACGCCTGCAATTGCCGGATGAACTGATCCAGCGTCTTCGTCACGGGCAATAAAGAAGGGGGAGCATGACTCCCCCCGCTTCCTGTTTACTGATGAAACGCTCGCAGCGTTCCACTTTTCATGGACAGAGCGGCGCGACCTGGGCATTGGCGCGGCGCACCGATGTCCAACCCATGCCAAGATTCGCAGAGCGGTTGGTGATCAGCACCAACAGCGCATCCGGCTTGCCCTCCACGGTAATCATGAAATGGTAGGTGCCCTCGGTCGTCATCTGCACCTCCCTGACGCTTTTGCTCACCTCGATTCCGCGCTGGGCCGACAGCAGCTTCTCCACCGTCGAGATGGTCTTGCCGCGGAACATGTCCACAGCGGCTGCAGCCACGGCATCCACATAGGCCTGGGTAAAGTAGGGCACACTATGGTGAGCCCCCAGCATCAATCCGGAACTCAGATCGACAACCGCACAGGCCAGGGCGCCATCGACATCATTCACCAGTTTTCTCAAGGTTTCATTCAGCGTCATTATTACTCCTCACAGGTTTAAAATTGGCGACTGTCAAAACAGTCATTTTTTCCGACACTTCGGAAGACAGCGTGCGATGATCAGTAAAAGAGGGGCCGCCATAGCCCCTCGTTGAGAATTTAGGCCATGCACATTTTAGGGACACATCGGCGCGACCTCGACGTTGGCGCGGCGCAAAGCCGTCCAGCCCATACCCAGGTTTGCAGAACGGTTGGTGATAAGTACCAGCAGCGCGTCCGGCCTGCCATCCACAACCGACATGAAATGATAGGTGGCTTCGGTGCTCATCTGGACCTCCTTGACGCTTTTGCTCACCTCGGTCCCGCGCTGTGCCGACAACAGCTTTTCCACCGTCGAGATGGTCTTGCCACGGAACATGTCCACAGCGGCCGCAGCCACGGCATCCACGTATGATTGGGTGAAATAAGGCACATTATGATAGGCGCCCAGCATCAATCCCGAATTCAGATCGACAACCGCACAGGCCAAACCACCATCGACACTAGTCACCAGCTTTTTCAGGGTATCATTCAACGACATGCTTTATCACTCCTTGTTTTCGTAATTCCTGTAATTCTTTCTTCACCTGAGCCAACAATGCTTCGGGGTCATTCAGTATCTCATGCCCTTTCACAATTCCTTTATCCTTCTTCACAAGCCGTTCAATCTTCTCCGCCGTCCGGCGAGCGGACGTGAGAATCATGCCGATGTTGACGCTGGGTTTCCCGACGACCGTCAGGATCAGTTGCCCGGCATGCAACATCACCAAAGTACTGGATTCCGCCTCGCTGATCAGGTTATCGGCGTAGGCACGTCCCGCCTGGCCCGCCAGCGCATCGGCCAGCGACAGCATCGATGCACTCATGGCAGCAACCGCATCGGCTTCGATATCATTCACATGCGTTGCACTGGCAACGTGCAATCCATCGGGCGTCGCCAGTACGGCGCCGGCTACCAGGTCAAAATCATTGATGAATCGTTCCAGTGTCTGTTGATACAGGGTGGTATCAACCTCCTCATCCGACTCGACATAGCCGCCCATACCGACATCCAATGACGCTTCGCTTTCAAAGCGCTGCTTACAAGAACCGCGATACATCGGTACAAATCCCCTCAAGCACCATGCTCGGCTTCGATGGCAGCTTGGTCGTTCCTACCACGAGCACAAAACTCTCCTGGCGAACTTCGAAACTGCGCATCAACAGAGCGTAGGCCCCCTTTTTTGGAATCAATAACATAAACCGCATGCCTTGCCCGAGCTTGGCTGCCTTGGCGATTTCGTCGCCGGTCTCGATAAAATCCGGCAACCGTGCCGCCAACTCCGGCAATTCTTCCGAACCGACTTCGCAAATGCTGAGCCCTTCGCCATTAACGACCTCGACCCAGGAAAAGCCGAACTCGCTTCGAAGTTCGTCCAAACGCTTTTTCAGCGACATCCCATCCCCCAATTTGTATTGATTTTCGTTTACGGTTTTGTGACGTTTGGCAAAAGCACCGGCTGTGGACCCGTTTTAAGCATGAACCATGCCATGTAGCCGTGAGATCAACTGCAAAGGACAAGCGACCTACCACAAGCGACCCCCATACACTTGTGATGTCACGCTGTAATAGACCGAAGAAAAACAAGCATCCCCTCCCCTTCTATAAAGAAACACTTCTGATATATCTTTATAGAACAATGTATTTCCATTTGCAAATTAAGGTCATAAAAAAATGAAAGCATCTGATGACTCTGCCTATAAAATAAGCAGCGACTCCCATTCCATCGGCATCCTTCG
>DATLWR010000084.1:0-45379 GCA_035576205.1 Mariprofundaceae bacterium | reverse complement strand
TCCGCGATGCGTCGGACATCTGACGCAGTTCGATGGCGATCTGCTCCACCGACTTCGACTGGGTATCCGCAGCATTCGCCTGCTGGTCCACGGCCTGCAGGATCTCCGCGGAGGTCTGGGTCACATTGCGGGCCACATCGGTAATGGTCTGCGTCAAGTTTTTCACCAGGCTGCGGCTGAGGAAGGCCAGCAGAATGACGAGAAAGACGATAATGCCGAGAATCAGGTAGGACTGCTGGTCGACCTGTTCGCGTTTTGTCTCGGTATCGCTCTTCAGCGAGCTGTTCAGATGCTCGGCCACGGTACTTAGCTTTTGCTGTGCCACAAACACCAGGTTCTGTGCCACAACGGCAACGTTGTTGGCCTGCCCGCTGGGAATCTTGCCGCTGACGATATCATCCGAGATCGTGATCACCTCACGCATCAGGCCGAACACCTGCGTCAGCAGTTTCTTGTCGTCGGCGGAAAGGCTGGGCAGCGCGTCCACACCGGTATACAGCGTCTGAAACTCATCGGCTGCGCTCTTCAGTTTCGGAACATCCTGGCTGTTGCCGGTCATGGTGTAATCGTTCAACGGCAACAACAGGTTGGGGAGAGAAGCCTTGAACTGTTCGAGCCGCAGCTGGTCGCCGTACAGCCCGCTCAGCGATTGCATGCCCGCCTTGGTCTGCTGGAAAGCGAAAAAGACGGTCGAGACAAGAACCGCGAAGAGCAGCACCGAAAGCAGCATGTTCCGGTTGGATTGTTGCCTCAGCGATCTCTTCTTCTTTTGGACACTACCCTTTGCTGCTTCTGCCATTGTCTTTTCTCCCCTTTACGACCGTCACTGCCGATCGATCAAAATATTGTCCGCTGCTCTTGCGCAATGCAAGCAGCATACGGCTGCCGCTCAATGGAAAATCACCGAGCAATCCAGCACCTCGTAGGAGCGCCCTCCCACCTCGAGTGTGCCGCTGCTGTAATCCTTGGTCCGTGCCGCCCCGCTTTCCCTTGCCGCCGGCTGCGGCAGATCATCGCTGCGCACCTGATAGATAGCCCTGACCGCATCGACCCAGATGCCGACGTGCATGCGCGGATGCCGAAGCACCACAAACCGGGTTTGTGGCGTGATCTCGCGATTCACGTCCGGCAGGCTGCTGATCTTGCCGGGATCGATGACGCACACGATCTGGCCGCGCACGTTGGCCAATCCAAGCAGATGATCGGGCCCCATTGGCACCGGCGTCAGCGGCAGGGGGCGGATCACCTCGCGTGTTTCCGCCACCCTGACAAGCAGTTCCTTGCCGCCGATGTCCGTCAGCAACACATCCTCGAGCCTTGCCGCAAGTTCCTGCGCAATATCGCCTTTGATCTCTTCCGGCGTGGCAACAGCGGCGTTTTCGTTGGCGCTGCGGGTTTCTTCAGCCATTCAAATCCCCCTGTGAAGCGACGCGAATCCGATCGTACATTGCCAGCATCTTCTTCACTCTGGCCTGCAGTTTCAATGGTTCGACCGGTTTTCCGATATAATCATCCGCGCCGGTTTCAAGTCCAAGTACCTCGGCTTCCTCTTCCTTATGCGAGGTCAGCAACATCACCGGCATATCGTTGAACGCCCCCTGCTGCCGGATACGCTGGATCAGCTCGGGGCCCGACATGTTCGGCATGTCGAAATCGGAGATCACCATATCCGGTTTGGTACGCTGGATCATGTCCCAGGCCTGCTGGCCGTCCTCGGCCTGCAGGATCTGGAAGCCCTCCGCAGCCAGCACGAACTTCACCACTTGTCGCACACTGCTCGAATCATCCACGACCAGAATGGTCCTTTCACCGGTCGACTGGCTGACCTGTCGCCGCTCCTGCTCACGGCGACGCAAGGAACCACCGAGCGATAGCAGGTTCCCCTCCTCGTCCAGCCGGTCGCGCAAATGAAAATCCTCAGGAGGTGTCGCCATGCGCAGCACCTCCTTCAGACTGGTCAGACCCTTCAGTGCCTTGGCGAAGCCATCCTCGAACAGCGTGAACATCCCCTCCTCGCGGGCTGCCAGCAGCAGATCGCGGTCGGATACGCTGCGCGCGACCATCTCCCGCAAACGGTCGTTGATATAGAGTACCTCATGCACGCCGATACGCCCACGGTAGCCGACATTCATGCAACGCTCGCACCCCTTCGGCTTGTAGAGCGTCACGCCCTCGGGGACATCGAAGCGCTCGATGGTCTCCGCATCGAGTTCGTCCTCCACCTTGCAGGACGGACACAAACGGCGCACCAGCCGCTGGGCGACGATCAGATTCAGCGACGAGGCCAAGAGCGTCGAATCGATCCCCATCTCACGCAGGCGCGTCACCGTCGACGGCGCATCGTTGGTATGCAGTGTGGAAAGCACCAGATGGCCGGTCTGCGCGGCGTGCAGGGCGATCTCCGCCGTCTCCTCGTCGCGAATTTCGCCGACCATCACGACATCCGGATCCTGGCGCAGGATCGAACGCAGCGCGGCGGCGAAGGTCATACCGGCCTTGGGATTGATCTGCACCTGGTTGATGCCCTTGATCTGGAACTCGACCGGATCCTCCACGGTGATCATGTTGGTTTCCGGATCATTGATATGGTGCAGGAACGAATAGAGCGTCGTGGTCTTGCCGCTGCCAGTCGGCCCGGTGACCAGCACGGCGCCCGTCGGCCGGGTAATGCATTCACGGACCCGTGCATCGGCCGTTTTCTCGAAACCCAGAGCCTCGAGCTTCAGCGACAGGCCACTCTTGTCGAGGATGCGGATCACCACCTTTTCGCCGTACATCGCCGGCAGCGTGGAGATACGCATGTCGTAGTTCTTGTCCCACATGCGCACCCTGGCGCGCCCGTCCTGCGGTGTGCGCGTATTGGAGATATCGAGCTTCGCCATGATCTTGATGCGCGAGGCAACCAGCGAATGGACATTGCTGGGGAATTTCAGCGACGGCCTGAGACGGCCATCGACGCGCAGACGGACGACACTGTGCTGTTCGCCCGGCTCGATATGGATATCGGAACTGCCGCTCTTGAGGGCCTTGACGACCACACCGTTGACCAGCTTGATGATGGGCGAGTCCTCGGCCCCTTTCCGCAACTCATCCAGGTTGGCCGTTTCCTGTTCATGGCTGACCGCTTCCACATCGAAGCCACCACCGCCACCTTCCAGCTCGCTCATGGCGGCATCGAAGCTCTCCTCCCCCTGGTAATATTCCCTGACCTTGCGCTGGATCAGGTCGGGGCGGGCGAAGATCGGGCGGATTTGGCGGCCAAGCTTGAAACGCAGGGCATCCAGTGCGGTGTAGTTGAGCGGATCGCCCATCGCGATCACCAGATTGCCGTCATGCGAATCGATCGGCACAAAACCGTACTCGAGACAGAGCGCTTCGGAACAAACATCCAGCAGTTTCGGATCGGGTTTGAAATTGCTCAGGTCGAGGTAAGGAACCTTGTAGGTCCGGGCCAATGTCTGCAGCAGCACCTTCTCATCGACACCGGGCGTTTGCAGCAGGGCAAATAACAGGCCGGATTTCTTGGCCTCCGGGGACTCCAGCGCCTCCGACAGCTGCGCCTCGGTGACGACCCCTGTCTGGACCAGCTCCCGCTGCTGTTTCAGTAACATCCTGTCGATTGCCCCCCGGGAAAATCTACTCGTATGAACGATAGGTCTGGCGAGAAAAAAGGCAAGATTTCCATGCAATACAAGGAAACTCTTTACCGTCGCGGGCTGCCCGCTAGGATTTGCGCATGGTTTTCGGCACCCCGACAGGTCGGATGACCGCCTATCTCTGCGCGCTGATGCTTGCAGCCGGCTGTGCGCCTGTCGTGAAACAAACCGAAAGCGACAAGCCTGCCGCGAAGGACTCCTCGCAAACAGCCAGCCTCGGGAACGGAACAGAACAACAGTCCCTGCGAATCAACCAGCCCGACCCGTTGCTGGACGGTCTGTTGCCGGACGACCTTGCCAAGGCCCAGGCGCAGGCCAAACAGAACTACCTGAAATACTGGCCGTATATTTCCGGCAAGTCCCGCTATGTCCGCTATCGCATGCTGGCCGAACTGGCGCAATTGCAGGCCCCTCAGTCCCTCGAAGCGGTTCCGATCGTCGAATCGGGTTACAACCCGTATGCGCTCTCCCATGCCGGCGCCATGGGACTGTGGCAACTGATGCCGACAACCGCCCATTTCCTGGGGATCCGGAAATCCTCCGACATCGATGGCCGGCGTCACGTGGAGTCCAGCTCCGAGGCGGCCGTCCGCTACCTGCAGTCGCTGCACGATCGCTTCGGCAACTGGCCGCTGGCGCTTGCTGCCTACAATTACGGTCCGAACGCTGTAGCCAGGCGCCTGCAGAAAACGCCCTGGCAGCCGGCCGACGGTCTCGACCAGATGCCCGTGCCGGCGGTGACGCGCGACTATGTCCGCGACATCATCGGACTGGCGGCACTGTTGCACATGGGTGTGCTCTGCTTTCCCGATCCATTGCCAACCCGGGCAATCACGGTCGAGTCCCCCATTGACCTGAAGCAGCTGGCCAGCGTCAGCGACCTCGGTGTCGAGGAGTTTTTCCGCTTCAATCCCGGCCTCAATCACGCCCAGTACCTCAATGAACCGGTCACCATCCATGTCCCGGATGACAAGGCCGCATCGGTGATTTCCGCCCAGGAGACATGTGGCCCGCAGTTTGTCAGCACCACGGTACGGGATGGCGACTCGCTGTGGACGATCGCCCGACGCCACCACATTGACGTGGCCTATCTGAGACGCCTGAATCCGGGTATTTCGAAGGTACTGCACGTCGGCCAGCCCCTGAAGGTTCCGGCCAATGCTCTCGCCCAGGCTATCGCCACACCGAATCCGCTGCTGTCGCAAGGCCGGCGCATCCAGTACAAGGTGCGTAGCGGCGACTCGCTCTGGAAAATCGCCGAACGCTTCGGCACCACGCCACAGGCCATCGCACGCTCCAATGAGATGTCGACCGATGCGACTTTACGCCCCGGGGACCGCCTGTGGATTCTTGCGCGCATTCGCCCCATCTGAAACGCAGTTTCATTGCCCTGTTGCTGCTGCTGGCGAGTTGCTCCTCGCCGACCGGCAATCAACAACAGACTGAAACACCGCAGGATTCCGCTGCGATCAACGCCGTACCGGCCTTCGGCGACCGGCTGGTTGATGCCAGCATCGGCGATGCCAGCAATCTGATCCCGATGATTGCCGGCGATGCGGCAAGCCATGCCATTGCCGGCCAGATGTACCTGCCGTTGCTGAAATACGACCGCAACCTGAAGCTGGTCGGACAGCTGGCTGAAAGCTGGGAGGTTTCCAAGGACAACCTCAGTATCACTTTCCATATCCGGCACGGCCTGAAATGGAGTGATGGCCAACCCTTCACCTCGGCCGATTGCCTGTTCACGCTGCGGCTGATCCAGGACGACCATACGCAGAGTGCCTACAAGGCCGATTACGCCATGGTCAAACGGGCCGAAGCGCCGGATACCTACACCTTCACCGTGCACTATGACGAGCCATTCTCTCCCGCCCTCTCCTCGTGGGCCTCGCTGGCCATTCTGCCCAAGCACGTCTTCGAGCATGAGGACGTCATGCACACGGATTTGTCACGTCATCCGAAAGCGACCATCGGCCCCTATTTCCTGGCCGACTGGCAGTCGCAGCAATCGATCCTGATGCGCGCCAACCGCGACTATTTCGATGGCCCGGTATGGATCGCCGAACGCCTGACCCGCATCATTCCCGACCCGGCCACCCAGTTCCTCGAACTCTCCGCCGGCCGGCTGGATTCGATGGGGCTGTCTCCGCTGCAATACACACGCCTGTTCGACATGAAGCCGGAGCTGAAAAACAACTACCGACGCTACAAATACCTCGATTTCGTCTACACCTATCTCGGTTTCAACCTCAAGCGCGCGCCGTTCACCGACCCCAGGGTACGGGAAGCCATCGCCTACGCCATCAATCGCCAGGAGCTGGTCGACGGCGTGCTTCTCGGGCTCGGCGAGGTGATCGCCAGCCCCTACAAACCGGGCACGCAGTGGGTCAACAAGAACTTGAAGCCACGCGTCTATAATCCTGAAATAGCGAAGGAACTCCTCAAAGAGGACGGTTGGTCAGATACGGACGGCGACGGCATCCTCGACAAGGACGGCAAGCCGCTGTCGTTCACGATTTTAACCAACAACGGCAACAAGCAACGCGCCGATGCCGCCATCATCATGCAGCAGCGACTCAAGGAAGTCGGCATCGACGTCAGGATACGGCTGGTGGAGTGGTCCGCCTTCATCGAGAACTTCATCAACAAGCGTGATTTCGATGCCGTCATCCTCGGCTGGTCGCTCTCTCCCGAGCCCGACCAGTACAACATCTGGCATTCGTCGCAGACCGGCCCGCGCGAGTTCAACTTCCTCTCCTACAGCAATCCGAAGGTAGACAAGGCACTGGTCGATGCCCGCCGCACTTTCGATACCGCCGAACGCAAGCGGCTGTACGACATCGTGCAGCAGGAGATCTACAACGACGTACCTATCGTCTTCCTTTATGCCCCCTACTCGCTGCCGGTGTTCCACAAGCGCATCCACGGCATCGAGCCGGCACCGGCCGGCATCGGCTGGAACAGCGAACACTGGTTCGTGCCCACCGGCGAGCAGAAATACCATGTCACGGCAGAAACGCCTTAGCCCGGCAATAACTCCTAGACCTGTTGCGTCAGCCTCCGCCGGTTCAGCCAGGATACCAGCAACATGACCAGGCTCCCCGCCACCGCCAGACTCCAGACCGTGATCGCGCCGGTGGGCAGGTCGTAGAAAAACGACAGCAGCAAGCCGCCCATATAACCCGCAATGCCGATGCCGTAAGCCAGTGGCAACCGCCAACTCTCCCGGCAACTGCGCACGGCCAGCGCCGGCACAATCAGGCTGGTGAAGACCAGATAGACGCCGACCAGCTGCACGGAAGCCGTAATCGCCAGGGCAAACAGCAGGTAGAAGCCGATACGGCCGATCCTGCGCCGCAGCAGGAACCAGCCAAGCAGGATGCCGGCATAGAGCAGTGCCGTGTGCTTCAATGCATCGCTGCCAACCCAGAGAATCTGGCCGACCAGCAGATCCTTCAGATGCTCGCCACCATGCGGGTTACCCGCCAGGAGCAGGATACTGCCGCTGGAGGCCAGAACAAAAGCAATACCGATCAGCGCTTCGAGGATCTCCGGCCAGTATTTCTCGCACAGGTTGAACAGCAGTGCTCCGATCAGGGCGGACAAACCGGCAGCGATCTGCACGGTCCAGCCATCGGCCTGCCAGCCGAAATATTCGGCGGCGATGACCCCCATGCCGGCGATCTGCGCCACAGCGATATCGATGAAGATGATGCCCCGCTTCAGCACGACCTGACCCAGCGGTACGTGCGTGGAGAGCACCAGAAGGCCCGCCAGAAAGGCGGGCCAGAGGATGCCGAGGTCCTGTTCCATCAGTGGCCTGACGCCTGCAGCAGGCGGTGGATGGTGTCGTCGTAAAGACCGAACAAATCACCCGCCTGGTCGGTACCGCCGACGGTAAACGGCAGCTTCACAGCCGGAATGCCGGCTCGTGTCGCCAGCCACTCCGACGGCTGCGGATCCTGATAGGCGGCATAGATCACCATCGTGGCCGGCTGCATCTTCTGTTTGGCCAGCAGTTCGCTCAGATGTGCGGCACTGGCCGGCACGCCGGGCAGCGGTTCGATAGTCGACACTTCCTGCAGGCCGAGCCAGTTCAGCATGTAGGCCCAGCCCTTGTGATAGGCGATCAGCTTCACCCCGCGCAGTGGCACGGCCATCTGCTGCCAGCGCTGCAGTGCCGCCTGCCAACGGTTGGCGAAATCGGTATAGCGCTGCTGGTAATCCGGCGCATGCGTCGGATCCAGCATCTGCAGGCGCTGGTTCAGGGCTGCCGCCACCCGCAGGATATTGCGCGCATCGGTCTGGATATGGGGATTACCCGCCGGATGCACATCACCCTGCACGCGATCCACGGAGGTCGGAACCTCCAGCATGGCCACGAAGCCCGCCGCCTCGAAATAACCAGGCTGGCTGGGCTGGATGGCGGGATTGGCGCTCTGCCTGAGCAGCACCGGCAGCCAGCCGATCTCCAGCTGGGCGCCTGTTGCCACGACAAGATCGCTGCGCCGCATTCTGGCGATCAGGCTCGGCCGAGCCTGGATATGGTGTGGATCCTGCAGGGCGGAGGTGGCGGTATAGACATCGACGTCCGAACCACCCAGCTCACTCACCAGGGCACCCCACTCTGGCTCGCAGGCAAAAACACGCAGGGCCGCCTCGGCCGGAACGGTATTGGCCAGCAGGGCCAGCAAAAGAAAACCAAACGATAGCAATGATTTCATAGATAACTCCCGAGACTCAAAACTGGTGGGCACCGTGGGCGCCGATCAACATCAGGTACTGCAGGGCCACCTGGTTGTCGGTGACCGGCCGGCTCTGGTCGCGGCTGAACTGCAAACGAAAACGGCTGAATTCGCTATTGGCATAGCCCAGCACCAGGCTGGTCCGCTTTGGACGAAAACCGAGCGTATCGAGCACGCTGCCCGGCACCACGGCCGCACCCGTATTCCTGGCAAACACCTCCGAGTGGCGGATACCGATATCCCAGCCGTGCGTGAACTGGTAAACGGCCTCGGCATAACCGCCCCAGTGCCGGCCGCTGTAGCTCGCGGCAGGGCTGCCGGCATTGGCGAACATCCCCTTCTCCTGCTGCTGGAACAGCTCGGTCTGGAACTTGAAGTTGGTGTCGTAGGGGTTGCCGTTCGGAGCCCATTTCCAGACCAGATCTCCGATGAGCAGCTGGCTGTTGCCGTCGAAGGTGCCGGTCACCGCACCGGTATTGTCGAAGCTGCTGCGCCCCAGCGGTTTCGTGCTCAGCCAGGAGAGGCCGGCACGCCAGCTGTTGCTGAAACCGACATCGCCGCCGACATGGGCGAACACGTCCCACGAGCCGGCTCCCCGCAGGGCGGCACCGCCGCCGGGATAGCGGTCGCCACGCAGCAACTCGCTGCCCAGCTCGAAATAGGTGTCGGTCGGGGCAAGCCAGCGTACCTGGATACCGTCACCGGCAAAGGTGCTGTTCAGGAAGACGCGGTTGGCCAGCGAACGGTCGATGAAATCGTCGTGGTGCGGATGGAACTGGTTGATGTAACCGATACCCGAGAAGAAACGGCCGGCCTTTACGGTCAACCCGGCCGGCAGCGCCAGCGTCTGGAAATAGGCCTCCTCGACGTTGATGCCGCCGGTGCGCGGCAGCGACAGGGTCGAGTCGGCGTAAAACAGGTTGTCCACATTGGCGGCAAAGTTCAGTTCCGATTCGTTGATGCCGAATCCGCGGTCGCCGAGCCCGGCCGAATCCCCCAGCGCAAAACCGGGTACGGCAAAGGTGGCCGGATTGTGCGAGAAGGCGCGGTAGGAACCGTTCAGCACCATGCTGATCTGCGGGTTAAAGACATTGGCATCCGAACGCGTCGTGTTCTGCGGCTGCGCCGATTCGGCAGCCTGGACGACGGGCTCGGCCGGTGCCGCAGCTGCCGGTTGCTTCTCGCTGGCCTGCAAACGGGTTTCCATTTTATCGATCTTTTGCTGCAGCAGACGGACCTGCTCCTTCAGCGTTTTCAGCTCGTCCGTGGTTTCCACGGATGCAGCCTGCGCCACCGGCGCAGCCACCAACATGCACGGCAACAGCCATGCGAGAATCTGTTTTCGCATCGAATCCTCCAGATGGGTTCAGCCCGCAGCATGGCTGCAGGCATCGGGACAGCAGTTAAGGAATGGGACTGGCTGGAGTCTTAAACGAGAGGCGGTGCGCGGATGGGCGCACGGTGACGGCAGGCAACGGTATGCATCCGCTGTTCCGGCAAGCGGACGTCGCCGGCTGCGATGGCGGCTTCAGCCGCAATAGCCTGGGCTGGAGCAAAACCGCTACCGGTTGCCTTTTCCAGTGCGCAGACGTTACAGACGACCGGGGCATGCAGTCCGGTCTCGTGGGAATGCATATCGATGGCCGCCCACATGGCGACAACCATGGCCAACATGCCCACGGTGAAACGCAGGCGTTGCAGGAGAGTGGCGGGCCGGGAATGCATGGCTGCGATCCTTCCTGTCTACCGCCTAAAGTTCAAGGATCAAGCGGCCGAGGAGCACACGGATATCATGATTGGCGGGATTCCCCTGCGGATGATGGATCCATTGATAGTCTGGCTGCAGGCTCAGATATTTGCCCACAGCCAGCCGATAGGTCAGCTCCCAGGTGGTTTCGAAGCCTCGCCTGCCGGGCGCGTAGAGATTGTCGACCCGGGTCATGGCGAGTCCGAGCGTATCATCCGGCCGACCGGTCATGATTCCGGCCAGATTCAGGCCAGCCGCAAGATCGGAGCTTACGGCATTGCGGTCGCCGGGAACGATGCCATAACGCAGAAAGGCACCGAAGCGGCCGCCCTCCCAGTTCGTCAACCGCTGCTCGAGCTGGGCATAACTGCCGTAGTCGCGACTGAACAGACGGCTACCGAACGGCTGCGGCTGAAGTGCGGTATGCTGCCAGACGCCGACTTTGAACATACCCGGCCGGGATGCGTCCACAGCGTAGCGGAACCCCGCCTCGGCGATATCCATGCGCCCTTCCGCCTTCGACAGCTTTCGTGTGGCCGGATCGCCGTCGCAACTGGCCGCCGCGATATAAACCTGCTGGTTGGCTTGGATACGCAAGCGGATTCCCAGCCCCGGCCGCGGGAAAATGGAGGCGGGAACATTGGCCGAGATTTCGCCCCCCACGCCAAATGACGAATTCAGGAAAAGCGATGCATAATCTGACACATAGAATTCCGAGTTAAGGTCATACAATCCGGCCCGCAGAGAGACTTCTCCATCAGCAAACGCCTGCTCATACCAGGCCTCATAGAGCAGTGTGTGGGGTGCCGCCTCGATATTGCTCGCAAACTGCACATCGCCGATATGGCTGGCGCTGGGCTGCCCACCATGCGTATTGATGGCATGCACATGGAACGTACCGCCGCGCCACCAGCCTGCATCGCCGGTATGAACGGTGAAGCCCAGATCGAGCAGTCCCTGATATACCGTCTTGCGATCGGCCGCAACGATGCCGGGATCGAGATTTCGCACGATATCGCCGAAATAAGCGGCTTCGACCTGTACCCCCTGCGCCGCCGGCGCAGGCGTCACTTTCTCGACAGGGTCGGCAACAGCGCTCCCGGGCCACATCCATGGCAGACTGCCAAGCACGACTGCGATCCGGGCGATGTTCCGGCATGACATGCCTGTAGCTTAGGCCACAAAAAAAACGGGCGGCCGCAGCCGCCCGTCTTCAACCAACCGCGAAATATTAGTGGCTGACATTGGCGTAAAAGGCGATACCGGTCGCGTCATCTTCGTAGAGCTCGACCCAGGCTTCCACGCCCTGCGTTGTGTCCGGCAAGCTGGCAGGCGGAATAATCGCCTTGAGCTTCATGTTCTGGCCATTGCCGACACGCAGGATATTGCACAAGCCGCCCACGGCATACGAGGTATTGGCCTTCGTGCTTTCGTCCTTGAAACTCAGCTGGCAGTTAATGCCGTAGTCGCCGAGATTCTGGCCATCCTGGCGCAGGACGTCCTGCTGGATATTGATGACATCACCGTCCACCGAATCCGAGGTGTGCGACAGGATAAGTACCTGCGCCCCATCCATGGCCGAAATGAAGTCGCTGAACTTGCCGACCACGATCGGATCAAATGTGAAATCCTTTTTCACCTTCTGGAAAGCCGCGAAATTCAGATGTCTTGTCTCATCGGCAAACGCCGAGGAAGCCGCCAGCAAGCCTCCCGTTGCGATCAACAGCCATGCGATCCTTTTTTTCATATTCCCCCTCCTCGATTAATTACAAATCAATTAAACACAAACCGAATCAAAGTGCCCGAATATCATTCATGGCATCGGTCATCATCTGGTTGATCTTGTTCTGCATGGCACTGCGCATGCGATCGACATCCGACTTCGGCATGCCGGCCGACTCCAGCTCATCGAGATCCTTCATGCTGGCCATCGCGTCGCGCAATTTTTTGAGGATCAGGTGGACCTTTTCCATATTACCCTCCCCCTCTGCCGCCACGACCGGTGCGACCCAGCCAGACGACAACAACATGGGAGCAGCCGGAGCGGATGCAGCAACGATCCCGGCAACAATGACAATCGGGAAAAATGATGGTTTCACGTCGAGTTCCCTCCCTCGGCAATGTCTGACAAGACATTGGCAACTTTCGCGGCGGCTCGGGCTTTGTCAAGCGGCACAACGGCGACAGAATTGCCCTGATGAAATCCCGCACTTTCCGATTAGGATACGTGCATGCTCGCCTATCTCGGGAAACGCCTTGCCGGCATGCTGCCGCTGATGCTTGGCATCACCATCATTTCATTCGGCATGATGCATCTGGCCCCCGGCAGCCCGGCGATCATCGGGCAGGAATTCAATCCGAAGGTGCAGGCTTCGGACATCGAGCGACTGCGAGCCTATTATGGTCTCGATAAGCCTCTTTACGTGCAGTACTGGCAGTGGCTTGAGCGCCTGGCAAAACTCGATTTCGGCGAATCCTTCTCGGCCGACCACCGGCCGGTGCTCGACAAGATCCGCGAACGCATTCCGGTCACACTGTGGATCAACATTTTGGCCCTGCTGCTGACCCTGGCCGTCGCCATCCCGATCGGCGTCGCCTCCGCCGTGCGTCGCGACTCGCTGTTCGACCGCGTCATGACCGTTCTCGTCTTCATCGGCTTCGCAATCCCCTCCTTCTGGCTGGGGCTATTGCTGATGATCGGTCTCGGCGTCAACCACAACTGGCTGCCGATCTCCGGCATGCACAGTTTCGGCTGGCAAAGACTGGATTTCTGGGATCAGCAGGCCGATCTTCTCCAGCACCTGCTCCTGCCGGTATTCGTATCGGCGATCGGGGGGCTCGCCGGCATGAGCCGCTTCATGCGCAGCGGCATGCTGGAGGTGATCCGTGCCGACTACATCACCACCGCCCGTGCCATGGGCGTGCCGGAAACTTCCATCCGCTACCGGCTGGCACTGAAGAATGCCATGCTGGCCATCATCACGCTGCTGGGCCTCTCCATCCCGGGACTGATCGGCGGTTCGGTGATCGTCGAGCAGCTGTTCTCCATCCCCGGCATGGGACTCCTGTTCTACGAAGCGGTCATGGCGCGCGATTATCCGCTGGTCATGGGCATTACCGTCATCGGCGCCGTGCTGACGCTGCTCGGCAACCTCATCGCCGATCTCGCCTACGCGTGGGCCGATCCGCGTATCCGCCACGGCAGGAAATCATGAGTCTTGCGAAACATCCGCTCGCCCTGGCCGGGCTTAGCATCGTCGCCGGCGTGGCGCTGCTGGCGATTCTGGCGCCCTGGATCGCCCCCTATGACCCCACCGCTATCGACGTCCATGCCATCCTGCTGCCGCCGTCGCTGGAGCATCTGTGCGGCACCGACACGCTGGGCCGGGATGTCTTCTCGCGCATGCTGTTTGGTGCCCGAGTATCGCTGGCCGTCGGCTTCATCGCCGTCGGCATCGCCATCGCCATCGGCGTCATCCTGGGCGCTTTGGCCGGTTTCTATGGCAACCGGGTCGATGCCGTCATCATGCGTGTCACCGACATGGTGCTCTGCTTTCCCACCTTTTTCCTGATCCTGGCCGTGATCGCATTCCTCGCACCTTCCATCTGGAACATCATGATCGTCATCGGTCTGACCTCCTGGATGGGTGTGGCGAGGCTGGTACGTGCCGAATTTCTCAGCCTCAGGGAGCGCGAATTCGTGTTAGCCGCCCGCGGTCTCGGCGTCCCCACCTTCCGGCTGATCAGCCGTTACCTGCTGCCGAACGCGATGGGGCCGATCCTTGTCTCGGCTGTACTGGGCGTCGCGGGTGCCGTACTGGTGGAATCCGGCCTCTCCTTCCTGGGCCTCGGCGTGCAGCCACCTAATCCCTCCTGGGGCAACATCCTCACCGACGGCAAGGACAACATTCAGCTTGCCTGGTGGCTGTCCCTCTATCCGGGACTCGCGATCCTCATCACCGTGCTCGGCTATAACCTGCTCGGCGAAGGCTTGCGCGACCTCTTTGATCCGAAATTGCAGCGATGAGTGACGATATCCAATACATGAAGATAGCGCTGCAACAAGCTGCAATTGCGGCGGAAAATGGCGAAGTCCCGGTCGGCGCCGTGCTGTTGCTCGCTGACGGTCGCAGCTTCGCCGCCCACAATGCGCCGATCACCATGCATGACGCCTCGGCACACGCCGAAATGCAGGTGATTCGCATGGCCTGTGAGGCAACCGCCAACTACCGCCTCGCAGGCAGCACCCTCTACGTGACGCTGGAACCCTGCTTCATGTGCGCCGGCGCTATCGTGCATGCCCGCATCGGACGCGTCGTCTACGGTGCCACCGATCCGAAGACGGGGGCTGTCGAATCACTCTACACCGTGCTCGCCGACAAGCGGCTCAACCACCAGCCGGCGGTGACCGGCGGCGTACTGGCCGACGAATGTGGTGAGAAACTAAAGGCATTTTTCAGAAACCGCCGCAAAACGAATGGCGGCACAGCCGACAACTAGCCGCGGAACCCTTCCGCAAGCAGGAACATCTCGGCGGAGGTTTTACGGCTCGCCGCCGGTTTGACGATCTTCACCTTGGCGAACCAGCCGGCAAGCTCCTTGCGGAAGGCATCGAAGCCGTCGCCCATAAATGATTTCAGCAGCAGATGGCCGCCCTGCCGCAAATGATTGACGGCAAAGTTCAGCGTCATGTCGTTCAGGTGCATCATGCGCGCCTGGTCGACCAGCTTGTTGCCGCTCATCTCCGGTGCCATGTCGGAGAGCACCAGATTGGCCTTGCGCTCGCCGAGCACGGCATCGATCGCCTTTAACCCCTTGGGCGAATCGAAATCTGCCTGGATCAGGTGAACGCCGCGGATCGGCTGCAGCTCCAGGAGATCGATACCGACCACCAGCCCCTCCGGACCAACGCGGTTGGCGATCTCGGCACTCCATGAGCCCGGCGCACAGCCCAGATCGACCACCACGGAATCGGGCTTCAGCATCAAACCATGCTTGTCGAGAATCTCGGTCAACTTGAAGGCGGCGCGCGAGCGCTTGCCCTCCTTCTGCGCCTGCTTCACATGCGCATCGTTGGCGTGCCGCTGGAACCAGGCCGATGTCTTGCGGCCTGCCTTGCTCTTTTTCACGAACCCTTCCGGCTGGAAAGAAAGCGCAGAATCATCTGCACGATCTCTTTTTTCTTCAGAAATTCCCGCGGCACAACCAGGTTGGCGCACGCCTCGTAAAGTGGATAACGCTGTTCGGCCAGGATCTTAAGCTTGTTCAATGTATCACCGGCAGCGATCAGCGGCCGATTGTTGTCGCCATCGATGCGTGCGGCGAGAAACTCGGGTGAAGCCTTCAACCAGATCACCGGTGGATATTTTTTCAAGAGTTCCCGGTTCTCCTCGGCCATGACGATGCCTCCGCCGGTGGCGATCACCGCCCGCCTGCCGACAACTTCCCGTAATGCCTCGCTCTCCAGACGGCGGAATTCCGCTTCTCCAAGACGCTCGAAAATCGCGGGAATACTCATGCCGGCCTTTTCGACAATATAGTCGTCGAGATCAACCAGTGGCATATCGAGCACATCCGAAAGTCGTCGACCAATGCTGCTTTTGCCCGCCCCCATCAGGCCGATCAGAATAATACGATCAATGGGCGGTTCGGTTGTCTGTTTCACACGCTACTCCGGAACTTTGACGGCAAATGTAAACGCAGACGCCGGTGAAATGAACACTCCGCATTTCCGGTTCATCCGCAACCGATGCGCACCTACTCCTTTAGTTTCCAGCCGATATACCACAGTCGCCAGCAGAGAAGCATCGAAACGACGGTGGCGGCAATTACGATCCCGGCGGCTGTCGCCGGGTCGGTGTCGCCCACCCCCAGGAAACCGAAACGGAAGCCGTCGATCAGGTAGAAGAACGGATTGAATGTGTTGATATGCTGCCAAAGTGCCGGCAATTGCTGCACCGAATAAAAGACGCCGGAGAGAAAGGTCAGAGGCAGAATCACGAAGTTGCTCAACAGCGCCATGTCGTCGAACTTTTTCGACCACATGCCGCCGATAAGCCCCATCGCTCCCATGATCAGGCTGCCGCAGACACCGTAGAGCAGGATCATCCACAGATGCGCCAGGTGCAGATCGGCAAAGGGATAGAGCACCAGGAGCAGTACCAGTCCGACGATCACGGCGCGCACCACCGCTGCGAGCAGGAAAGCCGCCACCGTCTCGATGGCCGACAACGGCGCCATCAGCAGGTAGATGTGCACATTCATCACCTTGCCGGTCATGATCGAGCTGGAGGTGTTGGCGAAAGCATTTTGCAGCATCGACATCATTACCAGCCCCGGAATCAGGAAGGTGAAATAGTTGACCGGCAATCCGGGCACCTGCCTATCTCCCATGGCATAGCGGAAAACGATGACGTAAAGCACCGCGGTGAGCGCCGGTGCGACCACCGTCTGCATATTGACGCGCAGGAAACGGCGTACCTCGCGGACGAACAGCGTCCAGCAGCCGTAGGGATTTACCGGCTTCATGCCCTGTTCTCCCCTGTCAGACGCAGGAAAACGTCCTCGAGATCCTCCTGCTTCACGCAGGCATCCAGCGGCGCGCCAAACTGCGCCACCGCCGCTGTATAGGCGGCATGGAAGGAGGAACCTTCAGTATCGCGGGAAAGCGTCAGGCATAGCCCGTCGTCGGCAATGCGCGGATTCATCGGTGCCAGCCGGGCCAGCGCCGCGCCATCGATCACCAGCGGTTCGGCATACTTCAGCCACAGGTAGCTGCCGGCCACCTCACCCATCAGTTCACGCATCGGTCGTGCCGTCAGCACCTGGCCGCGGTCGATGATGGCGATGTGCTCGCAAAGCTCCTCCGCCTCCTCCAGGTAATGGGTGGTCAGCAGGATCGTCGTACCGGCCCGATTCAGCTCGCGGATGAATTCCCACAGCCGCCGGCGCAGTTCGACATCCACTCCGGCCGTCGGCTCGTCGAGGATCACCAGTTTCGGTCGGTGTACCAGTGCCTGCGCCACCAGCAGCCGCCGGCGCATGCCGCCGGATAGCTGGCGGGTCATCTTGTCGGCATGTTCGGCGAGCTCCAGCCGCTCCAGCAGTTCGTCGATCCACGCCTTGTCGGGCCTCACCCCGAACATACCGGAGGTGATGCGCAGGATTTCTCGCGCCGTAAAAAAAGGGTCGAAAGCCAGCTCCTGCGGCACCACGCCCAGATGACGTTTGCACCAGGCAGGTTCCTCGAACAGCCGGTGACCGAACATGGCAGCATCGCCGGCGGTCGGAAGCACGATATCGGCCAGGATATTGATCAGCGTACTCTTGCCCGCACCGTTGGGCCCCAGCAGCGCCGAAAAGCTGCCCTCGGGAATGGTCAGCGAGATGCCGTCGAGGGCAACCTTGCCGTTACTGTAGACCTTGCGCAGGCCATGCACTTCCAACGCGTTCATTCGGCAAACCTAGCGGCGACGGATGGATAAAAAAACGGAGCCCGGAGGCTCCGTTGGAAGGAACTAGCGGCTTCAGTAGCCGGCATTGGCGCAGCCGCCACCGGACCCGGACGGGGTGAATGACTTGCCGCAGCCACAGGACGAGGCGGCATTCGGGTTACGGATCACGAAAGACTCGCCCTGCAACGTCGACTGGTAGTCGATCTCGGCCCCCTGCAGCAGGTTCAGGCTCATCTGGTCAACCAGCAACCTGACACCATGACTCTCGACGACCGTGTCGGTCTCTTTGACATCCTCATCGAAAGTGAATCCATACTGGAAACCGGAACAGCCACCACCGGAAACGAACACGCGCAGGTTCAGCGCGGCGTTGTCCTCGTTGGCCAACAGGCCCAGCACCTTGTTGGCGGCAGCTTCGGTCAGGGTTACGGTCATAATCATCACCTCACACGGTAAATACCCGAGCGGAATTATCGGGTATTTGCAGAAATGCGCAAGCGCCTTGCCAATTGCCTGCCTGCCAGCACAATCGAGCCCATGTTGCTGCGCATTGTCCTTTCGCTGTTGCTACTGCTCTCCGGCTGCACCTCGTCCGGTGAAATCAAGGAAACCCGCTTCATGATGGGTACCCTGGTCGAATTCACCATCAGTGGTACCGACAAGGAAACGGCCATGGCAGCCATCCGGGCGGCGAGCGACGAGATGCAGCGTGTCGACAACCTGTTCACCATCTATGGCGATCTTCCCGATCCCGTCAAAAAACTGAATGCCGCCGAAGTCGGACGGCCGATGCCGTTGCCGGAGGAAATTTCCAGGCTGCTCCGCACCTCGATGGCTATCCAGGATGAAAGCGGCGGCGCCTTCAACCCCTCGCTGGGTGAACTGGACCAGTTGTGGGGGTTTTCCGAACCGGAGCCACGGACCTCGCCGCCATCCGCCAAGGAGATCAGCCAGCTGTTACCGCCACGGAACTGCTTTCAGGAAGTGGCTGCCGGCTGGATACGTCAAAACCAGCGCTGTGCTCTCGATTTCGGCGCCATCGCCAAGGGCTATGCCATCGACCGGGGTATCGCAGCGCTACAGGCGCGCGGCATCCGCAACGCCATCATCGATGCTGGTGGCGACATCCGGCTGCTTGGCGATCACGACGGCAAACCCTGGCGCATCGGTGTACGCCATCCGCGCCAGCCCGGAGGTGTCATTGCCACCCTTGAGTTGCGAGGCGATGTCAGCATCGTCTCGTCCGGTGACTACGAGCGCTACTTCATCTATCACGGACAGCGCTATCACCACATCCTCAATCCCGATACCGGCTGGCCGGCGACGGGCATCGAGAGCGCCACAGTGATTGCACCGACCGCCACCCTTGCCGACGGCTGGAGCACGGCCTTGTTCGTCAAGGGTGCCGCGGGGTTGCCCATCCTGCAAAAGAAAGGGTATGCCGCTCTTCTGGTCGACAGCAACGGCAAGCTTCTGATGACCGACAACATGCGGAAAATCATCCACTTGCCCTAGTTTCTTGAGATAAAGATTTGGGGGCGGTGACGCTTACAGGCGGCTGTTCCATTGTTGCGACGTGTCCAATCAGCGCCTAGGCTGATGCACATTGACGCCGTCACTCGGGAGGATGCATGGACGTTTCGGAACTGTTGGCCTTTACCGTTAAAAACAACGCTTCGGACCTGCACATTTCGTCCGGCGAACCTCCCATGGTGCGTATTCACGGTGACATGACCCGCATCAAGATGCCGAACCTCGATGGCCGCGAAGTACAGGCCATGGTCTACGACATCATGAGCGACACCCAGCGCAAGGTGTTCGAAGAACATCTGGAGCTCGATTTCTCCTTCTCGCTGGGCGATATCGCCCGTTTCCGTGTTAATGCCTTCCAGCAGAACCGCGGCATGAGCGCGGTATTCCGCGTCATCCCGAGCGAAGTCTTCACCTTCGAGCAGCTCAAGTCGCCGGAGATTTTCGGTGAAATTGCCATGACACCGCGCGGCATCTGCCTGGTGACTGGCCCGACCGGTTCGGGCAAATCGACCACCCTCGCGGCGATGATCGACCATCGCAACCAGCTCGAGAAAGGCCATATACTGACCATCGAGGACCCGATCGAATTCGTGCACCGCTCCAAGAGCAGCCTGGTGTCGCAGCGCGAACTGGGGCCGCATACCCACTCTTTCGCCAACGCGCTGCGCAGCGCCCTGCGTGAGGATCCGGACGTCATTCTGGTCGGCGAGTTGCGCGACCTCGAAACCATTCGTCTCGCTCTGACGGCCGCCGAAACCGGCCACATGGTGTTCGGTACGTTGCATACTTCCTCGGCACCGAAAACGATCGACCGTATCATCGACGTCTTTCCGGCAGCGGAAAAGGACATGGTCCGCGCGATGTTGTCCGAATCGCTGCGAGCCGTGATTTCGCAAACGCTGATCAAGAAGGCCGACGGCACCGGGCGAGTTGCCGGCTACGAGATCATGCTCGGATCACCGGCCATCCGGAACCTGATCCGCGAAAACAAGGTACCGCAAATGGTATCGGTCATGCAGACCGCCCAGCGTGAGGGCATGCAGACGCTGGATACCCACTTGCAGCAACTGGTCAAATCGCGCGCCATCACCCAGCAGGCGGCGCTTGAGGTGGCCAACAACAAGAAACTGTTCGGTGGTGGCACTGTCTGACGACCTGACCGGATTGAGGAGTTAATCGATGAGTTCGAACGAACCGCAAAGACTGTCCATCAAGCAACTGCTGATGGTCATGGTGAAACAGGATGCCTCGGACGTCTATATTACGGCCGACATGCCGCCGGCCTACCGTATCAACGGTGTGGTCATGCCGCTGAAGCAGCCGCCGCTGAACAGCGTGCAGTGCGAACAGCTGGCCAATTCGGCCATGAGCGAAAAGCAGCGCGCCACCTTTGCGGCCGAATACGAAATGAATCTGGCGCTGGCCTATCCCGACCTCGGCCGCTTCCGCGTCAACATTTTCCGTCAGCGCGGCAACATCGGCATGGTTATCCGCCAGATCAAGACACAGGTCCCCACACTCGATGAACTGGGGCTGCCCGAGGTTTTCAAGGACATCTCGATGACCAAGCGCGGCCTGGTGATCATGGTCGGTGCCACCGGCTCCGGTAAATCCACCTCGCTGGCCGCCATGATCGACTGGCGCAACAGCAATCAGGCCGGCCACATCATCACCATCGAGGACCCCATCGAATTCGTGCATCCGCACAAGAAATGCGTGGTCACCCAGCGCGAGGTCGGTACCGACACCCACGAATACAAGGCGGCGCTCAAGAATACTCTCCGCCAGGCGCCCGACGTCATCCTGATCGGCGAGATCCGTGACCGCGAAACCATGGAGCACGCCATCGAGTTTGCCGAAACCGGCCACCTCTGCATGGCGACCCTGCACGCCAACAATGCCAACCAGGCGCTGGAACGCGTGATGAACTTCTTCCCGGAAGAGGTACATCCGCAGGTACGCTTGAATCTATCCCTCAACCTGAAGGCGATCCTGTCGCAGCGCCTGGTGAAAACGGTCGACGACAAGCGCATGCCGTCGATCGAAGTGCTCATCAATACGCCCCGTATCTCCGATCTCATCTCCAAATGGGAGATCGGCGAGATCAAGGAAGCGATGGCGGCCGGCAAGAACTACGGCATGCAGACCTTCGATCAGGACCTGATCCAGTTGTGGAAGAACGGCAAGATCACCGAAGATGAAGCCATCCGGCATGCCGACTCGGTCAACGATGTCCGTCTGAAGATCAAGATGGCCAAGCTGGAAGGCGGTAACGATCGCGCGGATCTCGACAACCTGGCGGGCGGCAGCCCCGATCTGAGTATCTGACATGGCAGCAGACTGGCACCTGATCGACGACCTGCTGCTGGCGGCGCACAAGCACAAGGCTTCCGACCTGATCATCCGCACCGGCGACCGCGTGCGCATGCGCATCAACGGCTCGATCGTGACCGTTTCGCCGGGCAAGGTGCCCGAGATCACCCGCGATCAGGCGATTGACATGATCCAGCATGCGCTGCGTTTCGTACCGGAAAAGCCGCCGATCGAAGAGATTCATAATCTCGACTTCCACTATTCGCTGGAAAACGTCGCCCACTTCCGTATGCACGTGCTGCGCACCAATGCGGATTTCGGGCTCGTCTGCCGCCTGATCCCGCAGAAGATTCCGGGCTTCGACGAACTGCACCTGCCGCCGATCATTCGCGATATCTCCAACTACCGCAACGGCTTGGTACTGATGGCCGGCGCCACCGGTTCCGGCAAGAGCACGACGCTGGCCGCCATGCTCAATTACGTCATCGAGAATCGCCCGATACATGCGGTGACGCTCGAAGACCCGATCGAGTACCGCTACAGCACCAACCAGAAAGGTACGGTATGCCAGCGCGAACTGGGTCGCGACGTGCTGAGCTATGCGCAGGGCCTCAATGATGCGCTGCGCGAAACGCCCGACATTATCGTCGCCGGTGAGGCGCGCGACAGAGAGGTCATCCAGCTGGCGCTGCAGGCCTCCGAAACCGGCCATCTGGTCATGGCGACAGTGCACTCCACATCTGCCATCGGCACGATGCAGCGCATCATGTCCTCGTTCGGTCTCGATGAGCAGGACGCCATCCGCGAACGACTGGCCGAAAACCTGCGTGCCATCATCGTCCAGAAGCTGTTACCGCTGAAGAACGGCAAGGGCCGCATCGTGGCGCTGGAAATCATGATCCGGAATTCGGTCATCAAGCACTTCATCCTGGACCCGGACCGCTGGCGTGAAATTCCGCGCGCCATGGAGGAAGGCAGCACGCTCTACGGCAGCCAGACCTTCGATCAGCACCTGCGTCAGCTGGTCGAGAACGATCTGGTGACCTACGAGGAGGCTCTGGCACAGTCGGTGTTCCCGGAAGACTTTGCGATGCGCATGGGCCGCGAATAGTAAAAGTAAGCTCAGCCGTGCCTGTCGTGCGACAGGCGCCGGATCGATTCACCGATCACCTTGCACCCCTCCCTGAGTGAGGGCTTGCCCGCTTCCGCCTCCGGCAACTGGATAGGCTGACCGATGACGACCCGGGCTCGGCTGCGGCGCAGAAACGGTGTCCAGATATGCACATGATCAAACGGCCAGACTCCCGAGATACGGAACGGAATGATCGGTGCGCCGGTTTCCTGGGCGATAATCACCGCTCCCGGCAGAATCCTGCGTAGCGGAATGGTGGGGTTTGCCTCTCCCTCCGGAAACAGACAAATTGCATTACCCCTTCTTACTGCATCGATGGCAAGTTTCAGGGCATGCCGATTGGCGCCGCCCGGATTGACCGGAACTGCACCGGTCCGGTTGAAAATCCAGCGTACATACCACATCTTGGCATAATATTCGCGCGCCATCAGAAAAAAGAGCGGTCGATTCACCGACGCCTGAATCAGCAACGGATCGAGTCCGCACAGATGATTCCCGACCAGAATGACCGGCCCGTCCGGCAGCCTGAATCCCTGCCGTGACAGCCGGTGCCAGCCACAGCAGAACAACCTGTTCAGGGCTCGCAGAAGCTTTCCCGGCCCCCGCCGCTTGAGCTTGCTTTTCTTCACCCCGCCCCCCTGCTGCCAGCAAATGCCCTGAGCAGGCCCTCCGCCTTGTAGCCGGTTTCGGCAAGCTCGTGTTCGGGCTCGGAATCCGCCACGATACCGGCTCCCGCCGCCCAGTGCAGCTTGCCATTCAGATGCCAGAAGGTTCGAATCAGAATATTCATATCCGCCGCACCATTCCAGGCAACATAACCAATGCCTCCCGTATATGGGCCACGCGCCCTCGGTTCCAGTTCATGAATGATCTGCATGCAGCGAATTTTCGGACAGCCGGTAATGGTCCCGCCCGGAAACATGGCCCGGAAAGCATCCACGACATCCATGCCTTCAGCCAGCTGTCCGCTCACATTCGAAACGATGTGCTGCACGGTGGCATATTGCTCGATCACCATGCACTCATCGACCCGCACGCTCCCCGGCGTACAGACACGCCCCAGATCGTTACGCTCCAGGTCGACCAGCATGATGTGTTCGGCCCGCTCCTTCTCGGAGAGCAACAGCTCCGCACGCAATGACGAGTCCTGGTCTCCCTCACCGCGCCGGCGAGTACCTGCAATCGGACGCGTATCGATTTGTCCCTGCTGATCGATACGAAACAAGCGCTCGGGCGAGGCCGATACGATTGTCAGCTGACCGCCGGAAAATGGGATGCGGGCAAAACATCCAAAAGGCGCCGGATTCACCCGACGGAGATTGGCATAGAGCCATTGCAACTTGGAGTCAGCAAATGGCATCTCCCAGAATCGTGCGATATTGGCCTGGAAAACATCACCGGCCGATATGTAGGCCTTCACGCACTCGACGGCCTGTTTGTAAGCGGTCTCGTCAGAACCGCAACAGTCGTCCGCCACACAATTTAAATCCGCTGCCGCTGCCGATGCGGCAGCCTGATCAAGCAGGCCCTGTAATTCATCCAGCCGCGCATCAGATCCGGCCGCCAGATAGATTTCATCCTGATCCGCATCAAAACAGAGTGACGCAGCAGGATAAAACACGGCCAGCAGAGGCCCCTCCGGCACCGTCTTCGGTGGCGGCAGTCGCTCAATCAGGCCGCCGGCTTCGTAAGCAGCGTAGAACAGGCAGCGGATGGCGAACGAATCATCAACCTGAGACTGAAGCTGCCGTTTCCACGCGAAAAAAAAACGTTCTCCAGCCTCCATATCGGCAAGAGGATCGAGGTACTGCCACTCCCCGTCGGTGGAAACCAGAAACTGACGCCCCTGACCTTGCGGTGCCTCCAGGACAGCCGAGAAATGATCCGGATGCGACGAAAAAAGGCCGTAAGCGGAAAGCTTACGGCCCCTATTCGGAACGGTACGAAACCGCACGGAGTCGATCAGGCGAACTTGCGGAATGCCACCGATGCGTTGGTCCCACCAAAACCGAACGAATTGGAAACGGCGGCACGGATATTGGCCTCGCGCGCCTCGTTCGGCACGTAGTCGAGATCGCAGCCCTCTCCAGCCTCTTCCAGGTTGATGGTCGGCGGCACGATGCCATGGTGGACAGACAAGACGGTGAAGGCCGCCTCGATGCCGCCAGCAGCACCCAACAGATGACCGGTCATCGATTTGGTGGACGAAACCATCATCTTGTAGGCATGGTCACCAAAGACACCCTTGATACCCTGCGTTTCGGCCAGATCGCCGGCAGGCGTGGATGTACCGTGGGCGTTTACGTAATCGACATCTTCCGGGTTCAACCCTGCAGATGCCAAAGCCATCTTCATGCAGCGACCACCACCCTCACCGCCCGGCGACGGAGAGGTCATATGATAGGCATCACCCGACATGCCGTAACCGACGATCTCGGCGAGAATTTCTGCACCACGTGCCTTCGCCGAATCCAGTGATTCGAGCATCAGCACACCGGCACCCTCACCCATCACGAAACCATCGCGATCCTTGTCCCAGGGACGCGAGGCACGTTGCGGTTCGTCATTACGGGTGGAAAGCGCACGGCTGGCCGAGAAACCACCGATACCCAGTTCGCAGACGCAGGATTCGGATCCGCCGGCAATCATCGCATCGGCATCGCCGCGCGCGATGATCTCGAAGGCATCGCCGATCGCATGCGTACCGGTAGCACATGCTGTTACCGTAGCCGCATTCGGCCCCTTGGCACCGGTCATCATGGAGACCCAGCCGGAGGTCATATTGATAATGGTTTGCGGAATGAAGAACGGCGAAATCTTGCGTTGTCCGCCCTCGAGATAGCTGCGCATCGTCTTCTCGATCATCGGCAAACCGCCGATACCGGAACCGACGATGACACCAACGCGCTCGGCATTGGCTTCGGTGATTTCGAGACCGGATTGCTGCAACGCCATCAGCGATGCGGCAATGCCGTAATGGATAAAGGTATCCATCTTCTTCGAATCTTTCTTGTTGACGTAATCGTCAACATTGAAGTCGGGCACCTCGCCGGCGATCAGGCACGGCATACCCGTGCCTTCGGCGTCGAAACGGGTAATCCGGCGAATACCGGATTTTCCCGCAATCAGGTTGTTCCAAGTGGTTTGCGTGCCGGTGCCGAGCGGAGTTACCAGCCCGACACCGGTCACGACAACGCGACGTGTCATAAAGACTTATTCAGCTTTGGCAGCGATGTAGTCGATAGCGTTCTGTACGCTCTGAATCTTCTCGGCATCCTCGTCCGGAATCTCGATCCCGAACTCCTCCTCAAATGCCATTACCAGTTCAACGGTGTCCAGAGAATCGGCACCAAGATCGTCCACGAAGGAAGAATCCGGATTGATTTCGCTCTCATCCACGTTCAGCTGGTCAGCAACAATCTTGATGATCTTTGCTTCGATTTCTGCAGACATTTCGTCCTCCCGAAATAAATATTGCGGCTTCTAACATAGCCAAAGGCGCCGCACAAGCCTCTATCGCCCTGCCCCCGTTTGCTGCGGGGCACAGGGAGAAACTACATATGCATACCACCGTTCACGTGCAACACGTGGCCGGTGATGTAACCCGCTCCCGGCCCTGCCAGGAACACCACGGCGGCAGCGATATCCGATGCATCGCCCATGCGGCCGAGCGGAATCTGGTCGGTCAGGCGCTTGTGCGCCTCTTCGCCCAGTTCAGCGGTCATATCGGTTGCAATGAAGCCCGGGGCCACCGCGTTCACCGTGATGCCGCGCGAACCAACTTCGCGTGCCAGCGAACGGGTCATCCCCTCAACTCCCCCCTTGCTGGCGCAGTAGTTTAACTGCCCCGGATTGCCAGCGGAAGCGACAACCGAAGAGATATTGATAATGCGGCCGGACCGGGCCTTCATCATCGGCTTCAGCACTGCCTGCGAGGCATGGAATACCGACGACAGGTTGGTCTCGATGACATCCTGCCACTCCTCCACCTTCATGCGCATCGCCAGATTGTCCCTGGTGATGCCGGCATTGTTGACCAGCACATCCAGCCGTCCGAACTCCTTGGCCGTATCCTGGACAAAATTCTGGATCTCGTCCCTGTTGGCCACGTTAACCGCACGTGCCATAACCCTGGCGCCGGTTTCCGACTCGATAGCAGCTGCCGCCTTGCGGATGGTCTCCTCGCGAGTACCGCAGATGGCCAGGTCGAATCCGGCCTTTGCCAGCTCCACGGCCACAACATAGCCGATACCACGGCTGGCACCGGTGACCAGTGCTACAGAACGCTCACTCATTATCTCCTCCCTCAAGCCTGGGCAGACAATGCCTGCACAGCAGCTTCAATCTGCTCGACCGTATTGGTATTGGCTACCGTCATGTCACGCTCGATACGCTTGACCAGGCCCGCCAGCACCTTGTTCGGTCCGATTTCCACTGCCTGCGCGATGCCGGCTGCCGCCAGCTTCTGCACCGTCTGCGTCCAGCGCACCGGCGACACCAGCTGAGCGACCAGAGCCTCGCGAATTTCCGCCGCCGACTGCTTCGGTGAAGCATCGGCATTGCTCCATACCGGGCAAGCCGGCGACTTGATTTCGATTCCGGCCAGACGCTCGCGCATCGCTTCGGCGGCCGGCTGCATCAAAGGTGTATGCGACGGCGCACTGACCGCCAGGGGCAGGGCACGTTTGGCTCCGGCGCCCTTCGCCGCATCCATCAGGCGTTCCACCGCCGCGGCATGGCCGGCGACGACCAGTTGCCCCGGACAGTTGTAGTTGGCAGCCCAGACCTTCTCGCTTGCCGTCGAAGAGTTGCCGCACAGTTCTTCAACCACGGCATCATCAAGCCCCAGGATGGCGGCCATCAGGCCTACTCCAGCCGGCACAGCTTCGGTCATTGCCTTGCCGCGGAATGCAACCAGCTTCACAGCATCGGAAAACTCAATGGCACCTGCAGCGACCAGTGCCGAGTACTCACCCAGCGAATGACCGGCCACCTGGGTTGCCGCAGCACCGCTGCGCTGCTGCCAGACGCGCAGCATGGCGATCGAGGCGGTCAGCAGTGCCGGCTGCGTGTATTCGGTGCGATCGAGCTTGCCTTCGGCATCATCACGGATCAGCGCTGCCATATCGTAGCCCAGCGCATCGGAAGCCTCCTGCAGGGTGGCTGCTACGACAGCCTCGCCGGCAAACGGATCGAGCATGCCCTTCGACTGCGAACCCTGCCCTGGAAAAAGAAAAGCTAACTGCGAACCCACAAATCCCCCTATTTCGACCAGCGCAGCAGGTTGGCGCCCCAGGCAAAGCCGCTGGCAAAAGCCTCCAGCAGCAGCAACTGGCCGCGCTCAAGCTTGCCGGAACGATACAGATCGTTCAGCGCCAGCGGCACGCTGGCCGACGAAGTGTTGCCGTGCCTGGAGACGGTCAGCGCCACGCGCTCCAGATCCATGCCGAGCTTCTTGGCCGTCCCCTGGATGATGCGGATGTTGGCCTGGTGCGGTACCAGCCAGTCGATATCCGAATCCTTCAGCCCGTAGGCAGTCAGAATCTCCTCGACGACCTCGCCGAGCTTGGTGACAGCCACCTTGAACACCTCGTTGCCCTTCATCTCGATGGCGGCAGCACCCGCCGAATCGATGCGCATGTCCGGCTGCTCGTCGAGAGAGTCGTTCTCAAGCAAGTCGTCGGGGCTGGCTGCCCGGTGGGCATGATTGGCCAGCAGCAGGTGCCGGTAGGAGCCGTCAGTGTGCAGGATCGAACCGATGACACCGCCCTCCTCCTCGCGTCCTTCCAGGACGACAGCACCGGCGCCGTCACCGAACAGCACTGCGGTGGAACGATCCTTCCAGTCGACGATACGGCTCATCGCCTCGGCGCCGATCACCAGCACACGGCGATACATGCCGGCGCGGATCAGGCCGTCGGCCTGGGCGAGACCGAAAACAAAGCCGGAGCAAACCGCCTGGATGTCCCAGGCCGGGAAATCCCTGCCACCCAGCTTGTACTGCACGACACTGGCCGTGGAGGGGAAAATCATGTCAGGTGTCGTGGTGGCGACGATCAGTGCATCGATATCGTTGACGGCCAGCCCCGCATCAGACAGCGCGGCCTTGGCAGCCTCGACAGCCAGATCGGAAGTGTGCTGGTTCTCGGCGATGATATGACGCTGGCCGATACCGGTGCGCGTGCGGATCCACTCGTCCGTCGTGTCGATCAGCTTTTCGAGTTCGGTGTTGGTCAGCACCCGCTCCGGCAGATAGCCACCGAGACCGACGATATGCGAGGCCAGTTTCGTCATGCGACCATCCACTCCTGCAACGAGGCACTGATACGGCCGAGCAGGTCGGCAGCCACTTCCCGGCGGGCCACGTCGATAGCATTGGCCAGCCCCTCGGCATCGGCCGAGCCATGGCTCTTCACGACGATGCCGTTCAGGCCCAGCAGCGGCGCGCCATTGTACTTGCCAGGGTTTACCTTGTCCTTAAAACGGTGCAGCGCCTTGCGGGCGATCAGCGCACCGGTCTTGGCGACCATGTCGGCAGTCAGCTCCTCGCGCATGTTGTACGCCAGGAAGCGCGCCGTACCCTCCATGGTCTTCAGTGCCACGTTGCCGACGAAGCCATCGCAGACCACGACATCGACTTCATCCGAGAAGATATCGGTGCCTTCGACATTGCCGATGAAATTGAGATCCGACTCGGCCAGCTCCGCCGCCGTCAGCTTGATGACGTCGGTACCCTTGATCTCTTCGCTACCGATATTCAGCAAGCCGATACGCGGTTCGGCCACGCCTTCCGCCGCCTGCATGTAGCAGGAGCCCATCAGCGCGAACTGCATCAGATGATCGGAGGTGCAATCGACATTGGCACCGACATCGAGAAACAGCGTCCGTCCACCACGGTAAGCCGGCACCATCGAGGCGATAGCCGGGCGATCGATGCCGTTCAAAGTCTTCAGGATAAGCTTAGAGATCGCCATCAGCGCGCCGGTATTGCCGGCACTGACGAAAGCGTCCCATTCGCCGTCGCGCACCATGCGGGCGCCGACATGAATGGAGGAATCCTTCTTGCGGCGCAAGGCAACCGACGGCGAATCGCACATCGCAATCACCTCACTGGCCGGAACCAGATCGACGCGGCCCTCGAGCCCCCGCTGCTTCAGCATCGGCTGCAACTCAGCCACCAGACCTACCACTCCAAGCCGCACGGAAGCTACCGACGGACGGCCAAGCAGCAGGCGCATGGCATCAAGCACAACGGCCGGCGCATGGTCACCACCGTGACCGTCCACAAGAATGCGGACTTCGCGTGCGGCCGATGCTTCAACCATCGTCGAATTGACAGGTATCAGATCAGACAATCTGGGTGTTTCCGTATGGAAGAAACAGACAGGGTCGGATTATTCCTCGTTGGCTGCCACAACCTGGCGGCCTTTGTAAGCACCGCAATGCGGGCAGGCATGATGCGGACGCATCATTTCACCGCATTCCGGGCACTCGCTCATGCCGGCCGGCACGATCTGGTCGTGTGCACGACGCATATTGCGCTTGGACTTGCTGGTCTTTCTCTTTGGAACTGCCATTTCCTACACTCCTTTCACCTGAAGGCGAAATCTAAAATTCATGCACCCGGCTTCAGCTGGCGCAAAATCGCAAACGGATGCGTTGCATCATCCTTTGTGCAGCCGCACGGCCCCTGATTCAGATCATGGCCGCATTGTGCACACAAACCTTTGCAGCCTTCGCTGCATACCACCTCGGGCTTCCAGGCCAGCCAGATATCCTCACGCAGGATATCGAGCAGGTCGATCTCTCCGGGAGCCTCGAGCCATTCGCATTCGCTGCCCTCTTCGGCCGATTCTCCCGGCCTGCCGCCCAGACGGAAATCGCGTTCCGTCTTACCATCGACATGCCAGTCGAATGCCGCATTGCAGCGGGAGCACTCACGGCGCAGCACCGCCTGCCAGTGGCCGGTCAGGCGATAGACATCACCCTTGCGGACGATTGCCAGCTGCCAGCGGGCATCCTCGCACAAATCCGGCAACGGCTCGACAGAGCCCTCGTCCGGATTGCCGAGCACACTTCTGGGTACGCTGACATCCCACTCTCTGCCTGCATCCGGCAAGTCCCGCAATGTCACAATCCATTGCCGATGCACCATGCACCTCCATGCAGGCCGAAGCCGAGGCGCGCATTATGGATATTGACGATATGGGGTCAAGCAGGGCTTGCAGCAACTACGGCTAGTGGCAGGCCAGTCCGGTCGCCAGTTCCGCAACCGATTCGGCGGGGTCACCGCCGCCGAGCATCTCCCGCAGGCGCGCAAAGGCGCTCTTTTGCTGGGCAGCCGCAGCCTCGTCACGTAGCAATGGCATGACTTCATCAACCATCCGTTCGACCGTGCAGTCGGCCTGAATCAGCTCCGGCATCACCGGCCTATCGCCTAGCAGGATATTGGCGAGCCCCGCGCAATTGAGCCGCACGAGCTTGCGGGCCAGAAACATCCATACAGGAGAGGATCGATAAACCAGCACGGTCGGCACATCCCAAAGCGCCAGTTCGAGAGTGGCTGTCCCGGAGACGGCGATAGCGGCATCGGCGCGCAAGGCGTATCCCTCGCTGTTCCGCTCGAGCAGTAGCGCCCCGGCATCGACCAACGGCTGCACATCGGCCGGCTGCACCCCCGGCGCCAGCGTCACCATGCAACGCGCTTGCGGCATCTGCTGTCTCACCCTCAGCCAGGCCTCGGCAAGCAGCGGCACATGCACGGCAAGCTCGCTTTTCCTGCTGCCAGGCAGCAACGCCAATAGCGGAGTCTGTTCCGGCAATCCCAGCCGCGCCTTCAGCTCGCCATTGCTCCAGCCGCTGCGACAGGCATAGGCACTCGGGTTACCGACATATTCGGTAGCGATGCCTCTGCCGGCGAACCATTCGGTCTCGAACGGGAAGATACAGGCCAGACGGTCCTGTGACCGGGCCAGCTTTGAAGCCCGCCAGGCACCCCAGGCCCAGAGCTTCGGGGCGATGTATTGCAGGACCGGAATCCCCATATCGCGAAGCTTGCGGCCGAGCCGCATATGAAAACCCGGAAAGTCGACCAGGATGGCAACCTCGGGCCGGTTCTTCTCGCACCAGTCGAGAATCTCACGCTCGATGCGCCGGATGCGCGGCAACGCCTTGAGCACATCGCCAAGCCCCATGACGTTCAGGCTGCCCATCGGCTGCAGCACCTCGCAGCCCGCCCGCTGCATGGCCGGCCCGGCGATGCCGGAGACCTTTGCGGCGGGAAAGCGGGTCAACAGCGCTTCCACGACACCGGCTGCATGCATGTCACCGGAAACCTCGCCGGCACTGACAAAGATGCGGTGCAGCTGCCGCTCAGTCGGTTGCTGAACCGGATCCGTCAACGCCGACCACCGCGATGCCGTATTCCTTTGCCAGCATGGCAAAGCGCTGGCGCTCGATAATGAGGGTTAGGCCACTCTCCACCGCCAGCACCTTGCAGCCTGCCTCCCGCATCACCTGCAGGGTGTCCGGGCCGACTGCCGGTACGTCAAAGCGCAGATCCTGCTCGGGCTTGGCCACCTTGACGACAACCGCCTTGCCGCTGCCGAGAGCGCCGCCGCGGCGTATCGCTTCATCGGTACCTTCGATCGCCTCGACGGCAAGCACCGCCTGATCCTGCACCACGACGGTCTGGCCGATATCCATGCCGGCAATACCCTTGGCCTGTGAAAAACCGAAATCGATATCGGCCTGGCATTTGGCTGCCGAAGGACCAGCAATCGGGCCGCTGGCAGCCAGCATGTCGCCGGCATATTGGGTTTGGGGCAGCAATGTCAGCCCGCCTTCGGCAAGCAGATCGGTAATGGTGAGCAGGATCGAGTCATCACGACGGTCTTTCAGCCGCATCAGCCCTTTCAGGGCCGTCAGGTCAGGGCGGAAATTGCGGAACAGGTGCAGCTTGCGGACCTTGCCGGCCATCACCACCTCGCTGACGCCCGCATTCCTGAAGGCCTTGATCATGCCACCGATCTGTCCGACATGCAGCCAGCAGGTCGAAGCGGTCAGTTGCTCGATTTCGGGAAAGGTCTCCTCGCGGGCCGCCACGGCATGCACCTCGAAACCCTGCGCATTCAGGGCTGCAGCCAGCTCAAGAGGAAAATGCCCGTAACCGGCGATCAGGCCGATACGTTTTCCGGCACTCATTCGTCCTCGGCTTCCATCGTATCCCGGCGATGCAACGTGATGCCGCGGCGCGAATTGCGGACAAAATCGACCATATGGCGGGCATTCGGATCGTCAGCGGCCACTTTGTCGGCCTCCTGCAGGCGGCTTTCCAGCTTGCCTTCGGCTTGCAGCAGCAGGCGGTAGATCTCTTTCAGGCGACGAATCGACTCGGCACTGAAGCCGCGCCGCCGCAGCCCGACCAGATTCAGGCCGCGCACCGCGGCATGGTAGCCACCCTTCAGCATGCAATATGGCGGCACATCCTTGTGCACCGCCGACATGCCGCCGATCATACAGAACTTACCGACGCGAACGAACTGGTGCACGGCAGTCAGACCACCGATGATGGCGCCGTCGTGGACCTCGACATGGCCGGCAAGCGTGGCGTTGTTGGCCAGGATCGCGCCGTCACCGACCAGACAGTCGTGTGCCACATGCGCATAGGCCATCAGCAGATTGCCGTTGCCGAGCCGGGTCAGCATGCCGCCGCCTTCGGTGCCGGGATTGATGGTTACGTTTTCGCGGATGACGTTATTGTCTCCGATGATGACCTCGGAAGGTTCGCCATGGTATTTCAGGTCCTGCGGCTGGTGGCCGATACTGGCGAAGGGAAATATCCGGTTATTGGCACCCAGCCGGGTATGGCCGGTTACCACGACATGCGAAATCAGCTCGCAGCCATCGCCGATCTCCACATCCGGGCCGATGATCGAATAGGGGCCGACAACGACCCCGCTGCCCAGCCTGGCCTTCGGATCAACAATGGCTGTGGAATGAACGGTTACGCTCATACTTCATCCTTGGGAACCAGCGTCGCCATCAGCGTACCCTCGCAGACCAGCACATCGTCGACATAGGCTTCGCCCTTGAATTTCCACATGTGGCCGCGGCGACGCAGGCAGGTCAGCTGGAAGATCACCTGATCTCCGGGCCTGACGGGCTTGCGGAATCGGACCTCGTCGATGCCGGTAAAATAGACCAGGTATTCGCGTTCCGGCTCGGCCGACTGGAAAGCCAGCACACCGCCCGCCTGGGCCATCGCCTCAACCAGAAGCACGCCCGGCATGACCGGGTGGCCCGGGAAGTGACCGGTGAACTGCGGCTCGTTGATCGTCACGTTTTTCAATGCACGGATCGAAACGTCCGGCTCGAAATCGAGAATGCGATCGATCAGCAGAAACGGATACCGGTGCGGCAACCGTGCCATGATGTCGTCGATCGATAACATGCCCATAGAACTCTCCTTACTCCCCCGCTTCGGTTAACGAAGCCCTTTGATCAATTCCGGCAGCTTTATCAGCAGTGCCGAAACACGCAGCCACAGCCGGTGCGGTATGGCCGGCATGCCGGCATAGGTGCCGCCGGTTTCCAGGTCGCCCATTACCCCCGTGCGGGCAGCCAGCTTGCAGCCGTCGGCGATATGCAGATGGCCGGCGATGCCGGCCTGGCCGCCGATCTGGCAACCGCGGCCGACATGTGTCGAGCCGGAAATGCCGACCTGGCTCGCCATGATACTGTAGGCGCCGATCTGCACGTTGTGGCCGATCTGGATCAGGTTATCCAGCTTCACTCCCCTGCCGATCACCGTATCACCGATAGCGCCACGATCGATACAGCTATTCGCCCCGATCTCCACGTCCTCTTCCAGGACCACGCGGCCGACCTGCGGAATTTTCACATGCTCGCGTCCCGACCATGCATAGCCGAATCCGTCGGAACCGATCACCGCACCGGCCTGCAAAATGACCCGGTCCTTCAATACGCAATCGGCAGCCACGACGCTGCGCGGGTGAAGCAGGCATGCTGCACCTATCACCGCATTGTCGCCAATCACGCAGCCGGCACCGACGATCGAACCTGCCCCGATCCGCACACCCTCGCCAATCACCGCCTGTGGCCCTACATCAACGTCATCGGCAAGATTCGCCGACGCGGCAATCGCCGCCGTGCCATGGCGCAGACCGGTCGCCACAGGCGCCGGATGAAAATGCCGCTGCAGCAATGCAAATGAAAGATAGGGATCATCGACCCGGATCACGGCTCTGGAAGCAGGAACCGCCTCTTCCTTCCTGCCGAGCAGCACAGCGGCAGCCTTGCTGTTGGCCATATCGGTCTTGTATTTAGGGTTGGCGAGAAAAGAAACCTGCTGTGCATCCGCTTCCAGCAGCGCATTCACACCAACGATCGCAAGCTTGGGATCGGCATTCCCCTCAAGATCGCCGCCCACCAATGCGGCGACCTCCTGAAGGGTCAAGAGATCGCCGGCCATGGGATTATTTCTTGTCCAGCCGCTTGGTGATTTCTGCCGTCACATCGAATTTCGGATCGGCGTAAAGCATTACCGGGCGAGGCAGGATCATGTCGAAGCCGCCCTCCTTGCCGAACTCCTGCAGCACGGTCTGCAGCTTTGCGCCGACACTCATGTCCAGACGGTTCTTTTCGGTGGCCAGCTCTTCGTTGGCGTCATCCCGCGTGCGGTTGTAGTTCTTCCGCATCTCGTTCAGATCCTGCTGCTTGGCAGCCAGGCGATCCGGGGACATCGCCATTGACTGGCCGAGGATGTCCTTTTCCGCCTGGTCGATCTTGGCGCTCATGGCATCGAGTTCTTTCTGTTTCTGGTTCTTCAGTGCCTCGAGCTTCTTCAGACCCGCCTGATAAGCGGCCGTGTTCTCCACGGCGCTCTTCACATCGACATAGCCGATTTTCATATCTCCGGCACAAGCAACCCCAGCATAACCGATCATTGCGGCAGCAATCACCATGCCGCGAACTGCACCTGTATATCTCTGCATCATCATTCTCCAGAATCCCCCTAAAATTGTCCGCCCAGAGCGAACTCAAACTGTCTCTTCACATCCCCTGGCTGGCTTCGCACCGGGAACCCCCACACCAGGGCGACCGGACCAACCGGCGATGTCCATTCGATGCCGAAACCCAGCGAAGCGCGAATCTTGGCAAAAGAAAATGGTTCCGTCACGTTCAGAGTTGTAGCGCCAACGGTTGCCGAAACATTACCCCATGTCGTACCGGCATCGGCAAATGCCACACCGCGGAAGCCAGCCGTCTGCATGTACGGAATGGGGAAGAATAGATTGACCCTTGCCGTGGCCATGTTGTCGCCACCGAGCGCTTCCTTGGTCACCGGGTCGCGCACGGAAATGCCATAACTGTCGAATCCCCGGACGCTGCCGACACCACCCAGCGAAAAACGCCGGTAAAGTGGAACCTGGTAGCCCTTCTGCGGACGGATCGTACCCACATTCAGCGACGGACTGAGCACGAAATCCTCGTCCTTTCCGAACGGGAAATAGACCGATGAGGAGGCATTGGCCGTATAGAAATGGTCGTTACCGCCAAGACCGGCATAGGAAGCAGTCAACTGTTCGATATGGCCGTTATGCGGGGCGACGACCCGATCCCGCGAATCGTAGGTCAGCGAATTGCTGATTTCGCCCGTCATATGCGTGCCGGACTGCGATTGGGTGACGATCGAGGCGGTGGCTGGGATATTGCTCAACGTCGTGCGATTGAAATTGTAACCGATGCTGTAGGTCAGCTGCTCCGTCAGCGGGATCCCGAAGCCGACATTGCCACCGATATTGGCCTGGTTGTAATTCTGCTGAACCTGCGTGGTGTTGGTCTGGCTCTTGTAGAGACCGACCGAAGCGCTGACATCCTCACCCATGAAGTACGGATCGGTGAAGCCGACATTGTAGTTCTGGGTCTTGGCGCCGAAGGTACCATCCAGCGAAGCCCGGTAACCCTTGCCCAACAGGTTCTTCTCATCGATCTTGGCCGTAAAGAAAAGCTTCTCGACCTGCGAATAACCCACACCGAACTGCAGCGAACCGCTCTTTTTCTCGTTGATCTCCACCCGCATCTTGGTCATCTGCGAGTTCGAACCCTTGGGCAACGACACACGTACGTCGTCGAAATATTCGATGCGCTTGAGCCGCTCTTTCGAGCGCCTGACCTTGCTGGCCGAATACCTCGCGCCCTCGTCCTGGCGCATCTCCCGGCGCACGACCGAATCATCGGTCTTGGCATTGCCGGCCACCTCGATGCGCTCGACATAGACTTCGCGCCCCTTCTCGATATCGAAGCTGATATCGACGATGCGGGATTCGATGTCACGGTGAAACAGCGGTGTGACGGTCGCAAAGGCATAACCTTCGTCGCCCACACGTTCGGTCAGTGCCTCGATTGTTTTCTGCATTGCGCTCAGCGAATAGATATCGCCGCTCTCCAGCGTCACGAGCTTGCGGAGCGTCGCCTCGTCCGGCACGACGTCACCCTGCAGCTCGATCTTGCCGATACGGTATTGTACCCCCTCCTGCAGCGAAAAGGTCAGGTCAAACCCCGACTTGTCCTCGCTCAGGCTGACCAGCGTGGACTCCACCTTGGCATCGACATAGCCCCGGTTCATATAATACTGCAGCAGCATCTGACTGTCGGCATCCATGCGGTTCTTATCGAACAGATCACGATCGGTCAGCCAGGTCATCGCATCCGACTGCCGGGAGCCGATCACCTCATGCAGGTCGTCGTCTGTGAATACCTTGTTGCCGATGAAGCGGATGCGCTTGATGCGGGTCACCTTGCCCTCATGGACGTGCAGCACCACATCGACGATCCCCTCGCCACGCGGTTTCTGTTCGACATCCACATCCACCTGATAATAGCCCTTCTTCACATATCCCTTGCGGATGGTGTTGATATCGGAACGCTCGTTCAGGGGACTGAATACCTGGCCGGATTTCAGCTTCAGGCGCACCTTGAGATCTTTGGATGTCACCTCATGGTTGCCGACGAGCTCCACGTTGCCGATCAGCGGATATTCCTGTACGGCGTATTCGAGCCGCACACCGTCCGCCCCCCTGTGGCCGATGACCTGCACGTCGGAAAAGAAACCGGAATCATAAAGTCTTTTGACATCGCGGCTGATCGTTGCGCGATCGACCGGCTGGCCGATCTTGCTTCGCACGCGGTCGAGAATCGTCTCTTTTTCGATATGGCGGTTGCCGGTCACATCGATGGCAATGACCCGCTGAAGATCTTCAGCACCCGCAGACTGAGCCCCGAGCATCACCAATATCGCCAGCACAAACATGCCGCGCCACGATTTTTTCATTCCGAACCGGAGCATCCCTATCCCCTGAACTAACGTGACCAATCTAAACGAGATAGATCGTTATAAAATGCGAAAACCATCAGCGCGACGATCAGCGCCACGCCAACGATTTGCGTAAAACCCATCACCTTTGGCGACAACGGCCTGCCGCGAAGTTTCTCCAGTCCCAGATAAAGCAGATGCCCGCCGTCCAGCACCGGCACCGGGAACAGATTCAACACTGCAAGATTGACGGAAATGAGAGCCAGGAACGTCAGAAACGATACCAGCCCGAGTTCAGCGGTCTTTCCCGCCATCTGCGCAATCGCGATGGGTCCCCCGAGGTTATCGGGAGAGATGGCGGCTGTCAGCATTTTCCCGACCACCTGCACGGTCAGCGCCGTCATCTCCCAGGTACGCTCGAAGCCGTAGAACGCACCAGTCAGCGGCCCCATGCGGTAAACCTCCTCACCCAGCATTGCCTGGGCGGCCAGCATGACGCCGATACGTACATTGCCCTGGGCATCGGCTTCGGGCTGCACACGGATATCCAGCAACGTCCCGTCCCTGTCGATGCCGACATTCAGCATCTGCGCTCCCTGGGCCCGGATCTCCTCGATCAGCTGACCGACGTCGGAATAGGTGCGCCCGTTGAGCAGCCGGATTACGTCACCGCTTCGGATACCGCTCTTTTCGGCCGGAGAACCCGGCACCACCTTGGCGATTACGATCTTCAGCCCGGGCGACATACCGAGCAGGTCGTCGGCGACATTAATCAGCCAGGGATCCTTCGCCGGCGTCGGCACGTGTACCGTGACCTGGAATTCGTTGCCTTCACGCAGCAGATCGAAATTCGCATCGCGGCCGGTGACTCCCTTCAATGCCTCCTCGATCTGCGACCACGAATGCATGGCACTGCCATCCACCTTCAGGATACGATCGCCCGACTCCATGCCTGCGCGCTCGGCAAGCGATGCCGGAGCCACATTGCCGATCACCGGCGGAATCACGTTCTGGCCGATCCAGCCGACCATGGCATAGGCCACGATGGCAAACAGGAAATTAAAGCCCGGACCGGCCACCGCGACTGCGGCACGCTTCCAGACCGGTTGCACATCGAAAGCGCGCGCACGTTCCGCTTCGCTCAGCGTCGTTCTCGCTTCACCGCCCTCTTCATCCGGATTCTCGCCAAACATTTTCACGTAGCCGCCGAGCGGGATGGCGGCGATGACATACAGCACCTCACCATCACGGCTGCGCCAGGAAAACAGCGCCGGCCCGAAGCCTATGGAAAATTTTTCGACCTTGATGCCCAGTTTGCGCGCCACCAGAAAGTGGCCAAATTCATGAACGGCAACGAGCAGCGCGATCGCAACGACAAATGCCAGAGTGGTATGCAGAACTTCAATCAACGGTTGATTACCTCGGTCGCCAGGGATCTGGCAAGGCGGTCATGCGACCACACGGCCTCCAGGGTGTCGACAGGAACATTTTCCACCTTGCCGAGCACCGTTTCGACCGTCTCGACGATCGCCATGAAACCGATGCGGCGATCGCGGAACGCCTGATTGGCTACCTCGTTGGCTGCATTGAAAGCAATGGCCAGCGAATCTCGGCCGGCCAAAACATCGCGGACCAGCCGCATGGAGGGGAAACGCCGCTCATCCACGGCCTGGAAATGCAGACTGCCCGTCGCAGCCAGGTCCAGCCAGGGAATACCCGAGGTGAGCCGCGAATCGCCCTGCATCGCATAGGCGATCGGCATGCGCATGTCCGGCATCGCCAGCTGTGCCAGCACGGAGCCGTCAAGATACTCGACCAATGCATGCACGATGCTCTGCGGATGGATGATCGCCGAGAGTTTTTCCACCGGCATGTCGAACAGCCAACGCGCCTCGATCAGCTCCAGCGCCTTGTTCATCATCGTCGCCGAATCGACGCTGATCTTGGCCCCCATGGCCCAGTTCGGATGTGCAATCGCCTGCTCCGGCGTCACGTCCTTCAATGTCGCCGGATCACGGTCGCGGAACGGTCCGCCGGAAGCGGTCAGGATCACTTTCCTGACGCTTTTCTGATCGTGCCCCATCAGGGCCTGATGCACAGCCGCATGTTCCGAGTCGACCGGCAACACCCTGGCACCGTGCCTGGCCGCTTCGCGCATGAAGATACGGCCGGCGGTCACCAGGCACTCCTTGTTGGCCAAGGCCACGCGCTTGCCGGCCCGTACGGCCGCAAGTGTCGCCGGCAACCCGGCGGAGCCGACCATCGCAGCCATGACGATATCCACTTCGGGACGCGCCACCAGTTCTTCGGCCGCCTGCATACCGGTCTCGAGCCTGCAGCCCGCAGGCAGTCTCCCCTGCAGCTGTTCGGCCGCAGCCGGATCGGTCATCACCACCCACTGCGGCCGTAGCTGTTCCGCCAGTTCGGCCATCTTGTCCGCATTGCGGTGACCGACCAGTGTATGCGCCGCAAACCTTTCGGGATGCTGCAGCATCACGTCGGCAGTATTGATTCCTATCGAACCGGTAGCGCCGAGAATGACGACCTGCTTCACAACATGCTCCAGGCGATCCACGCAGCGGGCAACGCCATGATGATCGCATCGATACGGTCGAGAATGCCGCCGTGACCCGGTAGCAAAGAACCACTGTCCTTGGCACCCTGCATGCGTTTCAGCGCCGATTCGGAGAGATCGCCGAGCACCCCCGCCACAACCGCCGTCACCGACAATGCCGCCGCCACGACGGGTGCATAACCAGCCTGCAACAACAGTCCCGCCATTACGGCCACGCCGACCAGCAAACCGGCAGCCAGCCCCTCAAGGGATTTGCCGGGACTGATCGCCGGGCAAAGCTTGTGGCGCCCCCAGAGCCTGCCGGCAAAATAGGCGGCGATATCGGAAGACCAGACACCGAAACAGACCGCCACCAGCAGTGCCCGCCCGCTTTCGGTGCCGTGCGAATTGCCAACCACCCACACGGTCATGACCAGCCAGCCCGCCATCCAGACAAGGCCGGCAAACCGCTCGAACGGAATGGCTCCGGCGCGCGATGCCCAGGCATAGATGCCGAACCAGATCACCAGCATGAGCAGGGTCACGGACAGCGAGATGCCGGTGGCCAGGTACCACCAGATCGGCATGGATACCGCTAGGTAGGCCAGCGGTAACGGCAGCTTCATCAGCCGGAGAAGCTCCCAGGTGGCCAGCACGCCGATCGCAGCCAGCACCCATTCAAACCATGGCGTCGGCAGCCATACGAACCAGCCGACCACCAGCGCCAGCAGGATTACGGCAGTGACGATGCGCTTGCCCAGCTCACCCATCAGCGCACCTGCTCGCTGGTTAGGCCAAAACGCCGTTCGCGCTGGCCATAGGCCTCGACGGCCTTCGCCAGATCGTCCCGGCTGTAATCCGGCCAGAATACATCGCTGAAATAGAGTTCGGCGTAGGCCGCATCCCAGAGATGGAAATTGGAAATGCGCTGTTCGCCACCGGTGCGGATCAGCAAATCCACCGGCGCCATATCGGAACGCCAGAGCATGGAGCGAAACAGCTTGGGATCGAGTCCGTCGAGCGCGGCTTGCGGATCGATCTGCTCGCCCAGCCAGGCCACAAACTTGCGTACCCCGGCCACGATCTCCTGCTGGCCGCCGTAATTGAGGCAGAGAATCAGGTCAATGCGTGAATTGCCGGCCGTTTCGGCGCAGCACTTCTCGACCGCCCGGCGCGCCATGCCCGGCAGGGGCGAGATATCGCCCAGCACCTTCAGGCGCACGCCCTGCCGCTGCATTTCCGGCAGCTGTCGGGGCAGCAAGGTGGCCAAGAGGCTCATCAGTGCTGACACTTCGTCCTGCGGGCGCTCCCAGTTTTCGGTTGAAAAGGCATAGAGCGAAAGCTCGCGGATCCCGAGATCGGCGGCCCAGCTGACGACGTCGCGCGCCCGGTCGGCACCTCGGCGGTGTCCTTCAAGCCGCGGTAATCCCCGCTGCTTGGCCCAGCGGCCGTTGCCATCCATGATGATGCCAACATGCCGGGGAATGGCCAGGTGCGCTGGCGGCTGCTGCGGCGAGCTCATCAGACGGTCAGGATTTCTTTCTCTTTGTGCTCGGTGATCTCGTCGATCTCAGCGATGAATTTGTCGGTGACCTTCTGGATGCGATCCTGCAGGCGCTTGCTCTCGTCCTCGGGAAGGCCCTCGTTCTTCACCTTGGCCTTCACTTCCTCGTTGGCGTCGCGGCGGATATTACGCACCGACACCTTGGCCTTTTCGCTGACGGCGCGCACCTGCTTGACCAGATCCTTGCGGCGCTCCTCGGTCAGCTCCGGCAGGATCACGCGGACCACGCTGCCGTCGTTGGAAGGATTCAGACCAAGATCGGCGGTCATGATCGCCTTCTCGATATCCTTCAGTGCCGACTTTTCCCATGGCGTGATCATCAGGATACGCGGTTCAGGCACCGAGATATTGCCGACCTGGTTCACCGGCACCTCGGAACCGTAATAGTTCACCCGCACATGATCGAGCAGTGCCGCATTGGCGCGGCCGGTGCGGATCGTCGCCAGCTCGCTTTTCAGCGCCGCAATGCTTTTTTCCATTCGCGATTCAACGTTGGCAGGCATGGCTCAATCCTCCCGGACTATGGTACCGACCGGCTCTCCGGAAACGGCCCTGAACATCTCACCCGGCTTGGTGACATTGAAAACGATAATCGGCATGCGGTTGTCCCGGCACAGCGACATCGCCGTCGCATCCATGACACCCAGACGCTTGGTCAGGGCTTCGGTAAAGGTCAGCGTATCGTAGCGTTTGGCGTTCGGATCACGCGCCGGATCGGCGGTATAGACGCCATCGACCTTGGTGCCCTTCAGCACGGCATCGGCCTGGATCTCCATGGCGCGCAGGCTGGCGGCAGTGTCGGTCGTGAAATAGGGATTGCCGGTACCGGCGGCGAACACAAGGATGCGCCCCTTTTCCAGATGCCGCAGCGCACGGCGGCGGATATAGGGTTCGGCGACTTCCTTGACATGCAGTGCGGAAATGACCCGGGCATAGCCGCCGTTGCGTTCGATCGCATCCTGCAGGGCTATGGCGTTCATCACGGTCGCCAGCATGCCCATATAATCAGCACTGGCCCGGTCCATGCCCGAGGCGGTACCCATCATGCCGCGGAAGATGTTGCCGCCGCCGATTACCACAGCCAGCTCGACACCGGAATTGCGGACCCTGATCAGCTCTTCGGCCAACCGGTTGATCGTCGACGGGTCGATGCCGTAACCGGCATCTCCCATCAACACTTCGCCGGAAAGCTTGAGCAGCACCCGCTTGTAGGGATGTTTGCTGCTGTTTCCGGCTGTTTCCCCCATGACTGCGATCAGGCTCCCTGGACTTGTGCAGCCACTTCGGCGGCAAAATCCGACTCTTCCTTCTCGATACCCTCACCCAGCTGGTAGCGGGCCATGGCGGTAATTGTGGCATTCGCATCGGCCTGAGCCAGCGCCTTGGAAACCTTCAGGTCGGTGTCCATGACAAAATCCTGTTCCAGCAGACAGATGTCGGCGTAGAACTTGTTCAGCTGTCCCTCGACGATCTTCTCGATGATGTTGGCCGGCTTGCCGCTGGCGGCAGCACGCTCGGAAAGCACCGCCTTCTCACGCTCGACCATCTCGGCCGGCACGTCTTCGCGACGGATCGCCTGCGGGTTGGCGGCGGCGACATGCATGGAGATGTTGCGGGCCACATCAGCCACGTTGTTACCCTTCACACCCAGCAATACGCCGATCTTGCCGTTGCCGTGCACGTAGGAAGCCACCACGCCGCCGTCGACCGCGAAGCGCTCGAAGCGACGGATGTTCATGTTCTCGCCGATGGTGGCGATACGCTGCGACAGGGCCTGCTCGACGTTGTACTCGGCATCGAACGGCAGCGCCTTCAGCGCCTCGACGTCGGCCGGTGCCTTGTCAAGGATGATATTGGCGAGCGCATTCACGAACGAGACAAACTGGTCGTTCTTGCTGACAAAGTCGGTCTCGGCATTCACTTCCAGCAGCACGCCGGCATTGCCCTTGGAGACGGCCACAACCAGCCCCTCGGCAGCCACGCGGCCAGCCTTCTTCGAAGCGGCAGCGAGGCCCTTCTTGCGCAGGTAGTCAACAGCAGCATCCATGTCGCCATTGGTTTCCGCCAGCGCCTTCTTGCAGTCCATCATGCCGGCACCGGAAATCTCGCGCAGTTTTTTTACATCAGCAGCCGTAACCTGGCTCATTCAATCCTCCAATTCCTTTGCGTTGCGTGTTGTTGTGGGGACTCTCAGGCAGCCTCGGCCTGATCGGCCTCGCCCTCTTCGCCCGCAGCGGCTTCCATCCCGGAAGAGCCCATGGCCTCGACCACATCCTCGCCCTCTTCGGCGTTCTCCAGCGTCCAGGCCTCGGAACCCTCCAGCAACGCATCGGCAATCTTGCTGCAGAACATGCGAACCGCACGGATGGCGTCATCGTTACCCGGAATGATGTAGTCAATGCCTTCCGGGCTGCAGTTGGTGTCGACCACGGCAACCACCGGGATACCCAGCTTGTTGGCTTCCTTCACGGCCAGATCTTCCTTGCGCACGTCGATGACGAACAGGCAGTCCGGCAGGCGGACCATATCCTTGATACCGCCGAGCGAGCGCTCCAGCTTCTCCAGCTGACGCTCCGTGTTCAGAGCTTCCTTCTTGGTCAAGAGCTCCAATACGCCCTCTTCCTTCTGGCGGATCAGATCCTTCATCTTGCGCACCGACTGCTGCACGGTGGTGAAGTTGGTGAGCGTACCGCCCAGCCAGCGATGATTCACGTAGAAGTGACCGGCGCGCAGCGCCTCTTCCTTGACGGCGTCACGGGCCTGGCGCTTGGTACCGACGAACAGCACCTTGCCGCCGGCAGCCGCCAGCTCGCGCATGAACGAATAGGCCTCGTTGGCCAGCTTCAGGGTCTTCTGCAGGTCGATGATGTGGATGCCGTTACGGTCGCCAAAGATGTACGGCGCCATTTTCGGGTTCCAGCGGCGGGTCTGATGACCGAAGTGCACGCCGGCTTCGAGCAGTTGCTTCATGGTAAATTGAGACATAAGTCCTCCGATTGTTTTTTCCTCCACCGCCGGACTCCCGGATATCCGGGCACAATGGATCAGACGGTGTGCGAGATAGCCCCCTTCGGGAGCACCCTTCCGGGCGGCGCGCTTTCTACCGAAAATAGGCTCCGGATGCAAGCGGAATCGGGGTTGATCGCATCCATGCCCGATCCAATGCCACATGGCGGGAAGACAGTATCAATCCCGGTTTGCTATGATCATGATTCCCATGAGAAACATCCACATTAGTGAATATATCCCGGACAGAATGAATTACTTCCCTATGCTCAGGACCATATCCGATATCGATACGATGACCCGCCATCAAATGTCCGAATTATACCTGGACAACTATG
>DATLWR010000083.1:0-8846 GCA_035576205.1 Mariprofundaceae bacterium | reverse complement strand
CATCACCAGCCTCGACGGCCGCATCGCGCTGCGCGACCCGGCAAGCGGCGAGTTCGGCGTGCCGGCGAGCCTCGGCAACCGGCGCGACTGGCGCCTGTTCCAGGAACTGGCGGCGCAGGCCGACGTGCTGATCACCTCCGGCCGCTATTTCCGCCAGCTGGCCAAGGGCACGGCCCAGGCCATGTTGCCGCTGGGCAACGAACCCGAATACGCCGACCTGCACGCCTGGCGCAGGCAGCAGGGCTTCGCAACACAGCCGGACGTGGTGGTGCTGAGCCGCAGCCTCGACATCCCGGCGGCGGCGATCCGGCAGCTCGCAGGCCGCCGGCTGATCGCGCTGACGGCGGCCGGCCATGATTCGCGCCAGCGCAGCCTGCTGCAGGCACAGGGCGTGGAGGTCGTCGAGTTGGGTTCGGAACAGGTGGAGGGTGAGGCGCTGTACGGCTGGCTCACGTCACGCGGCTATCGTACCGCCTACATGATCGCCGGCCCCGAGGTGCATGCCACGCTGCTGGCTGCCGGCCGTGTCGGGCACCTGTTCCTGACCACCCGGCACGTGCTGCTGGGCGGCAGCGAGTTCCACACCCTGCTGCAGGGCCCCTTGCCGCAGCCGGCGGAATTGGAGCTGCGCGAGCTCTATCTGGACAGTTCGCCGGGGCGTGAGCAGAGCTTTGCACACTACCTGTTGAGAAGTTGAAGGCGATTGCCTAAGTTTGAGAGTTTCCGGCGGGCGAATCAGGACGATTCAGGGGGAATGCAGGCGATGGACATGTTGGGGCGGCGGATAGACTTGGGACGACTGGGGATCGTGATCGGTATTCTGTACTGGCCGTTCGAGGCATTCGTGCATACCGTCATCTTCGGCCAGGGGCATTTTCTGGCCAAGCTGTTGCCCACCGAACCCAACGAGATCTGGATGCGTTCGCTGATCTCCGTCGGTTTCATCGTGTTCGGCTTCGTGGCGCAGCGGATGCTGGATCGCCAGCACCTGTTGCAGCTTCGTCTGCAGCAGCGCAAGGACCGGCTGCAGCAGGTGATCGATTCGGCCTACGACGCCTATGTCTCGATGGATGAATCGGGCCGCATCACCGGCTGGAACCGCAGCGCCGAGAATCTGTTCGGCTGGCCGCTGCAGGAAGTTCTCGGCCAGCAGCTCTCCGAACTGATCATTCCGGCTGCGCAACGGCAGGCGCACGAGCGCGGCATGGAAAAGTATCTGGAAACGAGCGTCGGCCCCTGGCTCTACCGGCCGATCCGGACCACGGCGCTGCGGCGGGACGGCAGCGAACTGATGGTCGAGATGGCCGTGGTGCCGATCCAGCAGGATGGCGAGCAGGAGTTTTTCGCCTTCATCCGCAGGGCCCCCGACAAGTAAATGGCTTGCGGTCTGCCGTTGCGCCGCTAAGGTGCGGCTCCGAAGGAACGGAGGCAACAGGATGACGATTCATCTCTACGGCATTCCCAACTGCGATTCGGTGAGGAAGGCGTGCGACTGGCTCGCCGGGCACGGCGTGGCATTCACCTTCCACGATTTCAGGAAGGAGGGAGTGCATGCCGGCTGGCTGGCGCAGTGGAGCACGGCGCTCGGCTGGGAGACGCTGCTGAACCGGCGTAGTACCACCTGGAAGCAGCTGCCCGAGTCCGATCGCGAGAATGTCGATGCGCCGCATGCCATCGCCCTGATGCTGAACCATCCCACCCTGATCAAGCGGCCGGTCCTCGAATGCAGGGGCCGCCTGCTGGTCGGTTTCTGCCCGGATAGCTACACCGGTTTACTGACCGCCTGATGCAACACCACCACGAGAAGCTCTTCCTGGCCGGTCCGGCCGGGGCGCTGCAGGCATTGTACCAGCCGGGCGAGTCGGCGGGGGGAACGAGCTTGCCGGCTGTGGTCGTCTGCCATCCGCATCCGCTGTTCGGCGGCACCATGCGCAACAAGGTGGTCTACTGGATGGCCCGTGCCTTCGAGGATCGCGGCTGCCCGGTATTGCGCTTCAATTTCCGCGGTGTCGAGGAGAGCGAGGGAAGCTGGGGCGACGGTCATGGCGAGGCGGAGGATGTGCGCGCCGCCGTCGACTGGCTGGCCGCACGCCATCCCGGAGCGCCGCTGTGGCTGGCCGGATTTTCGTTCGGCGGTTATGCCGGCCTCTTGGAGGCGCGCAGCGATGCGCGGCTTGAGCGACTGTTCGCGGTGGCACCGGCGGTGAATCACTGGTCGTTCGATTTCATGCAGGGCGACGCCCGGCCGCTGACCATCGTGCAGGGAACGAGTGATGAGATCGTGCCGTATGACGCCGTCGCAACCTGGGCGGCGACGCTGCCGCAGGCGCGCTTTTACCCGATCGAGGGGGCCGGCCACTTTTTCCCGCAGCACATGCAGGCGATGACCGAAGCATTGCTCGCCGACGCCGGCTTGCCGGAGCCGGCCGAATCCCTCTAACGATTCCGGGCGAACACCTGCCTAGCGAACAATCTTGACCAGGGTGCCGGGTTCCGGCGCCTGCTTCACATCCATGCCGTTCAGCACCGCCAGCTTGTCGGCGGTGAAGCGGCCGAGGATGTTGCGGCTTCTGGCCGCCAGCGCCGTCCATGAGTCGCCCGCCTTCCAGGTGTAGAGGGCGATGCGCGGGATGTCGCCGTCACGGACCTTGTCATAGCTGCGGAAACTGCCGGCAATGGAAGCGAAATCGGGCTGGTATTTGCCAAACTCATCGCGCTTGCACCACATGATGAGCCTGAACGCCTTCGGACCGCGCAGGAAAATCCAGATGTCGGCCGTAGCCTCGCTGACATGCTGCAATGACACATTCGCCTGTACATGGGCATAGTCGAACCCGTCCTGCACGCCCGTAACGATCGGACCGATCCGTTTTCGCTCGGCAACTATATCCGAAAGGATTTCACCGGCGCTCTGGCGTTTGACCAGCTCCTTCATGGCAAGTGAGAAATAGGCATCCTTCTGCCGCAGCCGGGCAACGAGTGCGGCCGGCGTGTTCTCGACGATCCATTCGGGCGGGAACTCGAGCTGGATGCCGAGATCCGGGTGCAGGAAGCGCCGGCCGATCATCGCCCCCTGCTCGGTGCTGCCGGCATAGGGATAGCCGTCGACCGCCTTCAGCATGTCGGCATGGTCGACGATACCGCCGCCGCCCTGCATCGCGGCGGCCTCCCTGATGGCATCCTCGATGCGCTGCCGGGTCTCCGGATGGCTGGCGAAGGCGCCGTGGTACTGCTCCACCTTGTCTCCGGCATCCTTCTTCTCCTTGGCATCGATGTCGTCGAGCCGTTTCAGGGTTTCGAGGATGCCGATGGTGGCGTGCGGGTCGTAGCCGGCACGTGCCAGGTAGGTGAGCGACAGCTTGTCCGCCTGGAGCTCGGCATCGCGGCCGTAGCCCTGGATGACGGCGGTGGCGATGAGGTCGGTGAGCAGGTTGGTCCCCTGCGGGATCGGCACGAAGATCGACGTGACGGTCATCCCCAGATTGTAGGCCTGCGCCTGCGTATAGCGCTTCACCGCATGGCGGGCGGCGACGTGGCCGATCTCGTGGCCGAGCACGGCGGCGAGTTCCGCTTCGCTGTTCAGGTGCTCGAGCAGGCCGCGGTAAATGTAGATGTAGCCGCCGGGCAGCGCGAAGGCATTGATGGTGGAATCGTCGACGACGTGGAAGCGGTAAAAGAGGCTCGGGCGGTCGGAGGTGGCGGCGACCTTCTGGCCGACCTTGTCGACGTAGCGGGAGAGCGGGGCATTCTCCGGCAGCAGCGGCATCTCTTTGGCGATCTGGGCGGCGGCCAGCTGGCCGAGCTCCAGCTCCTGCTGCTCGCTCATCAGCACGAAATCCTCGTTCTTGGTGACGGGATTGGTGGCGCAGGCCGCCAGCAGGAAGAGGGGAACAAGCCAGCGCAGCAGCGTCATTGAGGTTTCTCCATGTCGTTGGCCTCCAGGTCGTAGGGCGAGTGGATGGCGGCGAACAGTCCGCCTGACGATGACCCACCCGACGATGCGCGGATTGTAGCGCGGATGCGCACCGGCTGCCCGTCGGCGAGTCTCAGGGGGCCGGCGAACCACTGCCGGTATTTGCGCGGTACGCTGACCACGAGCGAACCCAGCCGGAAACGCCAGGCTCCGACATCCATGGCGCGGCCCTCGACGACGCGGAACTGGCCGATCGTCTGCCGGTTCACATCAGCTGCCTGCAGCACGCCGAAGCGGCCGGTAGCCCAGATGCCGAGCCGTCGGTCGCGTGCCTCGGCCTCGGCCTGCAGCAGCCCGGTGGTCCAGCGGAAATTGGGCGGAAAGGTGTAGACGTGGGCGAAGCCCTCGCGCACGAGTCGGTCGTTGATCCAGGTGCCGTCCCGCAGGTAGACCTCGGCCAGCAGGCGGCCGTAGTCGTCGCGGCTGTCCTTGTCGGTGAACAGCTGCACCACCTGCCCGCCGATCAGCTCGGTCAGGCGCCGTTTCGCCTCCTGGCCGTAGGGCTGGCCCGGTTCGCGGTCGTGGGCGATCTCCGGGGTGTTGATGCCGAGCAGGCGTACATGCGTACCGTTTTTGGCGACGAAGGTGTCGCCGTCGATGACGTAGCGGACCTCGACCCAGCGGCTCTGGCCGACGACCGAAAGGCTGCCGGCCTGCGCCGTCCAGGCAAGGAGCAGGAATAGGAGAAAGAGTCCGCCGGCGGCGGACTTACGAATGGCCGGCAAGCGTTCCGACAAGCCCGGCATACGAGGCGATGCCGTGGCGGCCGAGATAGTCGCTGATACCGTCGAGGATGCCGCGGCAGGCGAGCGGATCGTAGAACAGGCCGGTGCCGATACCGAGCGCGTCGGCACCGGTGATGGCGAATTCGATGGCATCCCTGGCGTTGCACAGGCCGCCCTGGCCGAGGATCGGGATGTTGTGCGCCGCCGCCACCTTGCGCGTCTGGTGGATCTTCCACAACGCCACCGGCTTGATGGCCGGTCCCGAAAGGCCGCCCGAGACGTTGGCCAGGACCGGTTGCCGCTTCTCGATGTCGACCGCCATGCCGACCAGCGTATTGATCACGGAGAGGCCGTCGCTGCCCGCCTCGATGACGCGGCGTGCCGTTTCGGCGATGTCGGCATTATTGGGCGACAGCTTGGTGATCAGGGGCTTTTTCGTCATCGGGCGCATCGCCTCGACAACCTTCGCCGCCATCACCGGATCGTTGCCGAAATGGACGCCGCCGGCCTTCACGTTGGGGCAGGAGATGTTGATCTCGATGGCGGTCACCGGCGAATCGTCGAAGATCTTCGCTACCTCGGCGTATTCTTCCAGCGACGCGCCATTGGCATTGGCCCAGAACTGCGTCTCGTCGTGCGGCAGTTTCGGCAGGATGTGGTCGATCACGTAACGGGCGCCGGGATTCTGCAGGCCGATGGCATTGAGCATGCCGGACGGCGTTTCGTAGACGCGGTGCGGCGCGTTGCCGAGCCGCGGCTCCAGTGTCGTGCCCTTGAGGATCACCGCACCGATGTCGCGGTTCGAGAAGCCCTCCACGCGGGTGTACTCCTCGCCGAAACCGACACAGCCGGAGAGCAGTACCAGCGGGGTTTGCAGCGTGAGACCGGCGAATCGGACCGACAGATCGGGGGTGGTTTGCGTCATGGGCCGAAGCATAACGGTCCGGCGGCGAGTGTCCCATGGGTTTTTTGGCATCTGAAAATCCACGCTTTGCTCCGGCTCACGAGTTCAGGCATTGCCGATGCCTGAATCCGGCAGGTGCGGGGATTCCCTGAATGGATCAGAGAATTCCCCCTTGCCCATTGTCCCGAAAGTTCGGCTACACTCCAGACACGTTTCCAATAAGGAGGATAGCGATGAGCAGATGGATGAAGTTGATCGGTTCGATGTTCCTGGCGGTTGCGTTGGGATTGCCGGCTGCGGCCAGTGCCAACGATGCCGCCGATGCCAAGGCGAAAGTGGAGGCGGCCAACGCCGTCATGACCGAAATCATGGCCGCACCCGACAAGGGTATTCCGCATGACCTGCTGAAGAATGCCAAGGCCATCGCCATCTTCCCGGGTGTCGTCAAGGCCGGCTTCATCCTGGGTGGTAAATACGGACGTGGCGTGCTGATTCGTCACGTCGGCAACAGCTGGTCGGCTCCGGCCTTTTTCTCCATCGGGGCGGGGTCGATCGGCTGGCAGATTGGTGCCTCTTCGACCGATCTGGTGCTGCTGATCCGCAGCGAACGCGGCCTGGAATCGTTCATGAAGAACGAGTTCAGCCTCGGTGCCGACGCATCCATCGCCGCCGGTCCGGTGGGCCGCGATGCCTCCGCCGCCACCGATGTGGCGCTGAAGGCGGAGATTCTCTCCTATTCGCGCAGCCGCGGCCTGTTCGCCGGCCTGTCGCTGGAGGGCGCCAAGATCAATATCCTGGATGACTACGCCAAGGCCTACTACGGCAAGAAGCTGACGCCGCGCCAGATCCTGTTCGAGGGCAAGGGCAGCATGAAGACCGAGGCGAAGAAACTGGCCGCGACCATCAACAAGTACAGCAAGTAATCATGGCCGGGATGCCCTGAGCTGTCAGGGCATCCCGGATTTTAATCCTGATCGGAGTCCTGCAGGTTCTCGAGCAGATCCCGCGCATGCAGGGTCTGGCCCCGCAGGTGTTTCGAGGCATCGGAGAGCAGGTAGAGATAGGCCGGCGCCACCGAGCTTGCCGGCGGCACCTCCTTCGGATGCGTGCCGCCGTAGGCACGCTTGAAGAGTTCGGTGCGCACGCGCCCGGGGTTGAGGGTGTTGAAGCGGTAGGGCTTGTCCGGGTGTTCCATCTGCCACATCGCTGCCGCATAGCCCAGCGCCCGCTTCGCCAGCCCGTAGCCGTGCCAGTTCGGCTGGTCCTCGTCGATCATGTCGCAGGTGGTGAAGACCACCGAGCATGCCTCGCCGCGCCGGATCAGCGGCAGCATGCTCTGGGTCAGCATGTTCGGTGCCGTCAGGTGGATATCGAGCATGCTCCGGAAATCGTCCGTCTTCACATACTGCATCGGCGTGCAGCGCTTCAGCGTGCCGGCGCAATGCACCAGGCCGTCGAGATGCGGGATCTGGTCCTTCAGCGCCAGGAACAGCTTGCCGTACTGGTCGAAGTTCGTGAGGTCGAACGGTACGCACAGGCAGCGACCGCCCAGCTCTTCGATACGTTCCTGCGTGGCGGCCAGGCCATGCTCCTTGCGGCCCAGCGCGATGACGCTGGCGCCCAGTTCGCCGGCTGCCGCGGCCACCCGCTGGCCGATGCCGTCCGAGGCACCGGTCACCATGATGATCTTGTCCTTGAGACTCATGCTCCCCTCCCTGAAGGTAACGAACCTTACAGCCGGCCGGGCGTCAGGCGAAGCCCTCTCTGCCAAGGGTTATCAGCCGGGCAGCCACTTCAATTTCCGCCGCCGAAGCCCTAGGCTGCCGCGCATCTTTGCGACAGGGGCGTTTTCAATGGCCGATTACCAGTACATCTACACCATGCAGGGCGTGGGCAAGGTCGTTGCCGGCAAGAAGGAGATCCTCAAGGACATCTACCTTTCGTTCTTCCCCGGCGCGAAGATCGGCGTGCTCGGCCTCAACGGCTCCGGCAAGTCCACGCTGCTGAAGATCATGGCCGGGCTCGACACCAACATTCTCGGCGAGGCACGGCCCGCACCCGGCATCAAGATCGGCTACCTGCCGCAGGAGCCGCAGCTCGATCCTTCCAAGGATGTGCGCGGCAACGTCGAGGAGGGAGTGGCCGAGACCAAGGCGCTGCTCGACAAGTTCAACGAGCTTTCCGCCAGATTCGGCGAGCCGATGAGCGACGACGAAATGAATAAGTTGATGGAGGAGCAGGGCAAGCTGCAGGATCGGATCGACGCTGCCGACGCCTGGGACCTCGATCGCAAGCTGGAGGTGGCGGCCGATGCGCTGCGCCTGCCGGACTGGGATGCCGATGTCACCAAGCTCTCCGGCGGCGAGCGCCGACGTGTGGCACTCTGCCGGCTGTTGCTCTCCAATCCCGACATGCTGCTTCTCGACGAGCCGACCAACCATCTCGATGCCGAATCGGTGGCCTGGCTGGAGCGCTTCCTGCACGACTATCCGGGCACCGTCGTGGCGGTGACCCACGACCGCTACTTCCTCGACAATGTCGCCGGCTGGATTCTGGAGCTGGACCGCGGTCGCGGTATCCCGTTCGAGGGCAACTACTCTTCCTGGCTGGAGCAGAAGGAGAAGCGCCTGGAGATCGAGGAGAAGCAGGAGACCGCTCGCCAGAAGGCGATGCAGCACGAGCTGGAGTGGGTGCGCTCCTCCGCCAAGGGCCGCCACGCGAAGTCCAAGGCACGTCTGAAGGCGTTCGACGAGCTGGCCAGCCGCGAGGTTCAGGAGCGTAACGCCACCAAGCAGATATTCATTCCGGTCGCCGAGCGGCTGGGCGACACGGTGATCCGCGCCGAGGGCATCGGTAAGGGTTTCGGCGACCGCCAGCTGATCGACAACCTCTCCTTCAACCTGCCGAAGGGCGGCATCGTCGGCATCATCGGCGCCAACGGTGCGGGCAAGACGACGCTGTTCCGCATGCTGACCGGTCAGGAGAAGCCGGACTCCGGTAACCTGGTGATCGGCGAGACCGTGCAGCTCTCCTACGTCGACCAGTCGCGCGATGCGCTGAATCCGGAGAAGACGGTGTTTGACGAGATTTCCGACGGCCTGGATTCGATGCTGCTGGGCAAGATCGAGGTGCCGTCGCGCGCCTACTGCGGCCGCTTCAACTTCAAGGGCGCCGACCAGCAGAAACCGGTCAAGGCGCTCTCCGGCGGCGAGCGCAACCGCGTGCACCTGGCCAAGATGCTGAA
>DATLWR010000082.1:0-32769 GCA_035576205.1 Mariprofundaceae bacterium | reverse complement strand
AACTGGATGACGCAGACCTTCATGCCCCAGCCGGCGGCACGAAACACCATGCCGAATGCACTGGAGGACTTGCCCTTGCCGTCGCCGGTATTGACGACGACGAGACCGGTCCGTTTGTCCCGGGATTTCATGTGCGGTAGTCGGGCAACAGCAACTGCCCCTCGGCAAACGACATCAGCTCCACCTGAAAAAGCCTGCTCAATCGCTCCGCTGTTAGCAACCCGCCGGCTTCTCCGGTCTCAACGCCGCCTTTGCCATCCAGCAGGATCACTTCATCGGCCACCGCCATCGCCTGCTGCAGATCATGCAGCACCGTCACCACCGCCCTCCCGGCAGCGGCTTCCTGACGCAGCATCCTGAGCAACAGGGTCTGGTGTTTGAGATCGAGATGCGCCGTCGGCTCATCGAGCAGCCACAGCGGGCAATCGCGCAACATGATCGCGGCCAGTTCCACCCGCTGCCGCTCGCCGCTGGAGAGACGGGCCAGATCGCGATCCAGCAAATGCCCGACCTCCATCCTGGCTGCCGCCTGCTGCAGACGTGGCAACGATTCCCCGTCGCCGGCCGCCAGCTCCAGACGCTGGCGAACCGTCAGCCCGAACTCGGCGGCCGGCAGTTCGCCCTGCCAGGCGATAGTCGCCGCGACTTCCATACGGGACAGTTCCTCGACCGGCCGATCCTGCAGCAACACGTGACCGCCGGATGCCGGCAGCAGACCGGCCATGGCCAGCAGCAGCGACGACTTGCCGGCCCCGTTCGGGCCGAGAATCGCCGTCACGCGGCCAGGCGCGATGGCGAACTCGGCATGCCTGAGCAACTCGCGCTCGCCGCGACAGAGGGATACATGCTCGAAGCGCAACATCAGCCGTCCCTCCTCACCAGCAGCCAGAGGAAAAGCGGTACACCGACCATGGCGGTCAGCACGCCGACCGGCAACTCGGCGGGTGCGGCCACGGTACGCGACAGGGCATCGGCGAACATCAACAGCGCCCCGCCGCCGATCGCCGAGGCGATCAGCATCGGCCGGTGCAGACTGCCGAACAGCAGCCGCATGAGGTGCGGCACGACCAGTCCGACGAAACCGATGGTGCCGGCAGCCGTCACCGCCACCGCCGTCACCGCCGAAGCGAGCCACAGCAATCGTTGCCTGAGTTGCGGCACGTTCACGCCCAGGGCTGCGGCGTGCTTCTCGCCCAGCAGCAGGCGGTCGAGCGAACGCGACAGCCACAGGCCGGCGGCCAGTGCTCCGCCCCAGACCAGCCAGAGCAGCCACAGCGGCAGTGGCGAACGGGAGAGATCGCCGAGCATCCAGCCGAAAGCGAGCACCAGACTGCGGGAAGGCAGCAGCGCCATCAGCAGCGCGATCACCGCACTCCAGAAGGCGGCCAGTACGACACCGGCGAGCAGCAGGCTGCCGCGCCCCAAAGGTGCGAAGAACATCACGACGACGATGCCCAGCCAGGCGCCGGCAAAGGCGCCGGCCGACATCAGCCAGGCGGAGTCAGGAACCAGAAACAGCGCCAGCACCGCCCCTGCCGCCGAACTGCCGGCCACCCCCAGCACATACGGCTCGGCCAGCGGATTGCCGAGCAGTACCTGGAACCAGGCGCCGGCCAGTGCCAACATGCCCCCGACGGCGAGCGCAGTGAGCAGGCGCGGCAGCCGCAGATCCCACAAAATCGTCGCGTCGGTGTCCGACAGCTTCGCAAACGGCTGCATCCAGACATCGCCCATGGCCAGCGACAGGTAAACGATAACGGCCAGCAGCAGGAGTGAGGCGAGCAGCCGCTGCATGCCGGTCATTTTGCCGCTCCGGCAACGGCCCGTCTCAGCTGCACGATGCCGTCGACCAGACGCGGGCCGGGCCGCTGCAGAAGGTCGGGATCGACCGTCACAATGCGGATGCCATCACCCAGCCAATGCCGCCAGAACTGTCGCCGTGCCTCCACATCGCGCGTTCCGGCCGGCACAATGATGATGGACGGCTGCGCGCGCATGACGCTCTCGATACTGACCCGCGCATTTTCCATCGGCAGGCCGGCGAAAACGTTTCTGGCTCCGGCCTCGACCAGCACATCCTGCATGAATCCCTTGCCGCCCAGCGTCATCAAAGGTTCCGGCCAGAGTTCATAGAAAACCTTAGGCGGCAAGGCCGGCCTGTCAGCTTCAAGCTGCTTCAGCCGGCCGCGCAACGAATCCGCCAGTTTGGCGGCAGCAGCGGCATGACCGGTAAGCCGCCCCAGGCGCTCGATGTCATCGAAAACGCCGCGCACCGTTTCCGGACGGCTGATAACGATGCGCACGCCCAACCTGCGCAATGCCGCAATGCCGGGCGTCCGATCGTTCAAGGCGACGGCCATGGTCGGATGCAGCGCCATCGCCGCCTCGGCATGGATGCGGTCGTACGTGCCGACGCGTGGCAGACGTTTTGCCGTCTCGGGATAGTCGCAATAATCCACCGCCCCGACCGCCTCGCTGCCGGCGCCGATGGCATAGAGGATTTCGCAGGCATGCGGCGAGAGCGCAAGGATGCGCTCTGCCGCCAGCCCATGCAGCGGCAGCAGCAGAACAAAAAGAAAAATGATGCGTTTCACAGATGCCGGAAACGAAGCAGGAACTGGTACTGGCCGCCTGCCGCCGGGAACGGCTGTGCACGGTTCACCGTCTCCAGCGCCGCCTGGTCGAGGATCTCGTAACCGGAACTGGCCAGCACCAGCACCTGCTCGGCACTGCCGTCCGGCCGCAGCCGGAAACCGACCTCGACATCGCCGGTGATGCCGCGCCGGCTGGCACTGGCCGGATAATATTTATATCGCTCCAGATGCTGGCGCACTACCAGCTGCTGCCCGGCCGAATCGGTTTGCGGGGCTGCCGGCACCGCGGCCGCCTCTGCAGCGGCAACCTGAGACGGTTGCGCCGGAGACGCTTGGGTCTCTGCCACTGGCTCCGGCTCCCGTGGGGAGGATTTGGCCGGCAGCTCCGTTGCCGCCGCTGTTTCTGGTGATGGCTGCCGGGGTTCGACCACATCGGCAACCGGTGCCGGTTGCTGGTGACTAACCGGCAGGATCTCGACCTGCACCATCTGGGCCACGGCCGCTTCGTTCCCCGGCGTGGCAGCCTGGCCGCTCAGCCAGGCGAACAGCAGGCCATGGACGGCGAGACTGGCCGCCGCCCATGGCCACAGGCTGTTCAGGCTAGAACGAATAGATCACCCCGGCACGCGCCGTCAGCGTCGCTGCAGGGTAGTAGTTCACGCCATAAGCACTGTAGGTGCTGTACTTCCGGTTGGTCAGGTTCTGCAGGCTGGCGAACAGCTCCGCCTGCTTCCAGTGGTAGTTGAACGACGCATCCATCACCAGATAGGCGGGCAGCTTGGTCTTTACGTTGGCCTGATCGCTGATCGACCAGGAGGAGCTGACCCAGCCGAGACCCAGCACCATGCCGAGGCCATTGTGAAAGTCGGCGATAACCCGGGCACCGACCTTGTGCTTCGGCACGGCCGGGATGTCCTTGCCGTTGAAGGCACCGCCGCGGAAACGGGCCGCCGTATAGGTGTAGCTGGCCGCCAGCCGCGCCTGGTCGGTCAGCTGCCACTCCTCCTGCACCATCCAGACATCATGGCGCGTCTGGCCGATGTAGTTCTCGTTCATGAAGGTCGTCGGATTGAAGAATATCTCGTTGGTCAGGTCAGCACGCCGGAACGAAAACTCGGCGAATCCCAGTTCGTTGCCGTAACGGGCCGTGACGCCGAAATGCCTGCCGGTCTGCACCACCAGGTTCGGATTCCAGGTTGCGGTGAACCAGTCATAACGTTCGTCCAAGAGCGGCATGCGCACCGAGGTACTGTGATCCAGCGCCAGATGGAAGCCGCCGGCTGCCGCGGTCAGGCCGACCTCGTAGACCCCCTTGCGATTGCTCGTCGAACTGTTGCCGCCCTGTGTCAGCTGGTCCTTCAGCCCCTCGCTGCGATAGCCGCCCGACAGACCGAAGCGTCCGTCGGTATCGGAGAGCCTGACATAGCCATAGTAACCCGCCGAGGTGCGCTTGGCCTTGATACCACCGAATGTGCCTTCGGTACGATCAAGATCGGTTCCGGCCACCAGATGGACATTCGCAGGGCCTACTCCCTGGTCCAGGTCGAGTTTCGGACGCGCCGACAGAGACCGCAGAACGCCTTGGACCGGAAAGCCCGTATACACGGCGCCGGTATCGCGTCGACGGTAGCTGACCGGTACATCGGCATGCACCGCTCCAACCCCGGCCTGCAGCCCGACAGTGCCGAAATCGTCGATGGTGCGTGAATAGTCGGTCGGTTTATTGGTCTGCCTTGGGTCCGCCGCCATCTGCGCCAGCGTCAGCGCACCCGGCAAGCCGGCACGATCCATATGGTGGTTGCCGCTGAAATAGAGCATGTGGCCGGCCGGCAGATCGATTTCGCCGCGCAGGCCGCCATCGAAACGCTTGAACTGTCCATTCTTGCGGTAGCCGTCTGTCCTCATACCCGAGGCGTTCGCTTCGACGCGCAACATATCCGTCGTGGCACCTGCGCGCAGCAGGCCTGCTGCCGTACCGTAGCTGCCGCCCTCGGCGCTGACCTTGCCGCCGGATGCAGGCACGCGGGTGATGATATTGATGACACCGCCGACGGCACCCTGGCCGTAGAGCACCGAACCACCGCCGTGCACGATCTCGATGCGTTCGATCTGGTCGACCGGAATCTGCGTCCAGTCCACGCCGGAAAGGTCGGGCGCATTGACGCGGCGCCCGTCTATCATTACCAGGCTGTTGGCCGATGCGGCCTCTCCATAACCGCCGAGATCGACCTGCGCCTTGGCGCCGACACCCGAGGTATCGCGCACCACGACATCCGGAATACTCTTGAACAGATCGACGACATTCTGGACATGGCTCGCCTCAATGGTCTTGCGGTCGATGATGGTCACCGCGTGCGTGGATTGTCCGATCGGCGCTTCCGATCGCTGGTCGGTGACCGAAATCGTACCGAGATCGGTTGCCTGGGCCTGGCCCGCCCAGGCGAGGGCGGCCAATAGCGGCCAATGTTTCATTTTCAGTTGCATGGTTTCATTTTCTCCTGATGCACCCACCGTGCGTGTTGTTGAACGGCAGTCATCCGGGAGAAATGGCAGGATGGGAAGGACAGGTCTGGGGTCTGCGGCTTCACCACCGGCGCCCCCTCACCCCGGGGAGTCTGTCCGCGAATGCGAGAGGCCGGTCTCCTGGCTCGCCTTCCATCTCCTCCATCCATACCTTCCCGGTTTCCCAGTGGCGCGCGGACGAAGTCGTCAGGCCTACAGTTGCGGGGGCAGCGCCGGAATGGATATGAACCGCACCGGCTTCCCGTTTCACCCGTGCATCGACCGACGCACGGGCACCTCAAGCGGGGCGCATTTTATGCACTCATGATGCGGATGGGAAATCATTTCTTGCCGGCCGATACGCATGCACGGGAACAACCCGGCCTAGACGGCCTTCGCCACCGGCAGGCGTCGCAGCGGTATCCGGGCTTCTGCCAGTAGGCCATGCGGCGGATAGTTGGCGAGAACCAGATCGCCGCCGTGCACCTCCAGCAGCTCCTTGACGATGGCCAGCCCCAGACCGTGACCACCGGTACTGCTGCGGCCGCGCGCCCGATCCACCCGGTAGAAACGTTCGGTCACCCGCGGCAGGTGCACTTCCGGGATGCCCGGGCCGTTATCCTCGACCCGCAGAATGCACTCGCCGCCCTTGACCGACAGCCTTAGCCGCACTTCGCTGCCATTGCCGGAATAACGGATGGCATTCTCGACAAGATTGGTCGCCACACGTTCCAGGCTCTCCTCGTCCATCTGGACCGGCGGCATGGCATCGGCCGGTTCACACGCAAGCCTGATTTGCTTGGCCTTGGCCTGCGCCTCCAGCAGGCTGCACACGCGCCGCACCACTTCCGGCGCATCGCAGGACGCCTCGGTATCGCGGGCGGCGAACTCGATCTGGTCGAGGGTGAGCAGCGAATCGAGCAGGTGGTTTACATGCTTCGCCTCGTCGGCGATCACTTTCGCCGCCTCGTTGCGCAACTCGGCATCTTCGCCGAACGATTCGATGCTGCGCGCATAGCCGAGCAGGGAGGTGAGCGGCGTTTTCAGATCGTGCATCAGGTTGGCGATGAAGGTGCGCCGCTGCTGCTCCAAGCGGTACTTCTCGGTGATATCCATGCACAGCAGCAGCGCCTGTTCGCGGCCGAGCTGTGCCAGCCGCGGCGCCAGCACGCGGTCGCGCAGATGCATATCCGGCAGGCGGGAGTTTTCGGGCAGGCGACCGAGTGCAGCCACGAATGCCTGCCGCCACTGTGGATTACGATAGAAAAAGAGGATGGACTGGGGAAACGGCGTATTGGCCGGCAGGCGGAACAGCTCCATGGCCCACTGGTTGGCCGCCAGCACCCGCCCGTGCTGGTCGACACGCAGCACTGCCTCGTTGACCGACGACAGCAGGACATCCAGACGGCGCCCGCGCGTGGCCAGCTTCGATTCGAGACCGCCGCTCGCCTCCCTGAGCTGCCTGATCTCCTGCTGGCAGTCGGTAAGCCTGCGGCGCATGCGCAGCGAGGCAAACAGCCACGCCGCACTCATGACGACCAGGGCAAGCAGTAAAACCGATGTCATGCCTGCGGTGCTAGATAGCGATAACCCATTCCACGCACGGTCTCAATACAATCCTGCCGGCCGATCTCTTGCAAGGCCTTGCGCAGCCGCTTGACCGTGACGTCGACCGTTCGCGGTTCGACGAACACATCGCGTCCCCAGACGTGATCGAGCAGGTACTCGCGGCTGCGTGTCTTGCCCGGCTTTTCGAGCAGCACCTGCAGCAGCCGGTATTCCATCGGCCGCAGTTCGATCCGTTTGCGCCCGTCGAAGACGGCCGGCGCCTCGGGATCGAGTTGCAGGCCGCTGGCCGCCGCCACGCCACCCGCTTCCTGCACCACCGTCCGCCGCATCAGCGACTTGACGCGTGCCACCAGCTCGCCGGGCTCGAACGGCTTGGACAGGTAGTCGTCGGCGCCTTCGTTCAGGCCCTCGATGCGTTCGGATGTCATGCCGAGCGCAGTCACCATCAGTACTGGCAGGTGAGCACGGCTCGCATCGCCACCACGCAGCCAGCGCAAAATCTTCATGCCGCTGGAGCCCGGCAGCATGCGATCGAGAACGACCAGCCGCACGCCACCCTCCGAGAGGCGTCGCAACGCCTCGTCACCATTCTCCACGGTCGCGGTTGAAAAGCCCGCGGCGCGCAGATGCAACGCCATCAGCCGGGCGATAGGGGCATCGTCCTCGACGATCAGGATGTCGACATTGCTTGTATCTGCGGATTCCGACATGAGGTTTCCATATTGGAACGGATGACTTCCTGGCTCAAGCATTATATCCGCCTGCCTGTCGCAAAACGGTGAATCGCTGCATATTCGCTCTCCAGCTTCAGCGCCATGCGGGACAGCATACGGAACATGAAACGCAGCATCTCGTTGCCCAGCGCCGGGTCCTCGAGCGTGATGACATCGAAATAGTCGCGGTTGATCACCAGCACGGTCAGCTCGCTCGTCGTTGTGACGGTCGCGGAGTGCAGACGCCCTTCGTCGAGGAACGAAAACAGCCCGAACACATCACCCGGCCGCAGCGATTCGTAGATATCCTGCGAGGCACTGGACACCGAAACCGTGCCCTCGACAATCAGATACATCTCGTTCTCGGATGGCGTGTTGGCCTCGTAGATGACCGAGCCTTCCGGAATCACCCGCGGCTCGAAACATGAAAACAACAGCATGCTTTCGCGCAGTCCCAGCTCCTGGCTGACCGGCATGCGACGGAATCTTGAATACATCGGGTTGGCGGCCACACTGGCCTCGAATGCCTGACTGAAATCCTCTCTTGGATACATATATAACTCCTCTTTTTGTTGGGGGAATTATTTCCTTTTCCATGACATGCCGATGACAACCCTGATTGTGACATGGCGTGTCACGACCATGTCACAAAGCCCACCTACAGTGCCGCGCATCCCTAGAAAACGGGTAAAAACAATGATGGAGAAATGCAAATGAAAGCACTGATCAAATCCGCTGCTGCCATTGCCATGCTCGCCTTCACCGCACCGGCCTTCGCCGGTGGCGTGACGGTGGCTGAGAATGGTGACAGCAAGCTGAAGATGGAAGGCCTGCTGTTCCTGAACACCTACTCAGACAAGGCTGACATCACCACCGCTGGCGGCACCACCAGCACCAAGACCGTCGGTCTGAACGTTGAGCGTGCATACGTCACCCTGAAGTACATCTTCAACAGCGACTGGTCCATGCGCGTCACCACCGACATGCAGCACGAAGCCAACCTCGGCAGCAAGAAGCAGAACATCTTCCTGAAGTACGCCTACCTGGAAGGCAAGCTGGCCGGCGATCAGGCCGTGCTGCGCATCGGTCAGTCGCACACTCCGTGGATTGATCATGAGGAGAGCCTCTGGAAGCATCGTTATGTCGAGAACACCATGGTCGACAAGTTCGCCTTCGACGACTCGTCCGATCTGGGCCTCGGTCTGTACGGCAAGGTCGCCGACGGCCTGGTCAACTACTGGCTGACCGAGACCAACGGCTCCGGCTACGGCAACGGCGCTGCCACCAACGGTCTGGACTTCAACTCCCGCATCGGCATCAACCCGATCGAGGGCCTGGAAGTCGACCTGCAGTTCCGCGACGGCTACCGCGGCACCAAGACCTACGTTGCCAACGTCACCAACAGCGGTATCAAGTCCACCATGTGGCAGGTCATGGCCAGCTACGGTCAGGGCGACTTCTTCCGCGTCGGCGCCAACTACCTGAGCAACAAGGACGACAACAAGACCGCTGCTAACGTCTTCAAGAGCCACGGCGGCAACATCACCAGCGGCTTTGCGACCATTGCAGCAGCTGGCGATCAGGTCAAGAGCACTGCCTGGACCGTCTGGGGCTGGGTGAACTTCCCGGACACCGACTTCGGCGCCTTCGGCCGCTATGACCGCGTCGAGAACAAGGGCACCTTCGGTGGCGTCGCTGCAGCCTCGAAGGAAAAGATCGACCACTACGTGGCCGGTGTGGAATACCACCCGATCAAGCCTGTAACCCTGGCTCTGGTCATGGACAACACCAAGGGCACCGGCATGGGCGGCACTGCGACGAATACCCGCAAGGACACCCGTTACGGTCTGTACTCGCAGGTGGCGTTCTAATTGTCTGAAAATGACAAGGCCGGGGGCGCAACCCCGGCCTTGTTCTTCTGATCCCAATCCAAAGAAAGGAGCAATCTCATGAAAAAGTTCATCATGGCAACCATTGCGACCCTCGCTTTCGCCATGCAGGCGCAGGCAGCTGCCACCATCACCGGTGCCGGCGCAACCTTCCCGTACCCGGTCTACTCCAAGTGGGCCTTTGAATACAACAAGAAGACCGGCGTTCAGCTGAACTACCAGTCGATCGGTTCCGGCGGCGGCATCAAGCAGATCAAGGCCAAGACCGTCGATTTCGGTGCTTCCGACGCCCCGCTGCAGCCGGAAGAGCTCGATGCGGCCGGCCTGATGCAGTGGCCGATGATCATGGGCGGCGTAGTGCCGGTCGTGAACGTTTCCGGTATCGGTGCCAACCAGCTGACCCTGTCGGGCGACGTGCTGGCTGACATCTACCTGAACAAGATCACCAAGTGGAACGACGCGGCCATCGCCAAGCTGAACCCGGGCGTGAACCTGCCTGATACCGACATCGCCGTGGTTCACCGCGCTGACGGTTCCGGCACCACCTGGATCTTCACGAACTACCTCTCCAAGGTCAGCAAGACCTGGAAGGACAGCGTCGGTAACGACAAGTCCGTCGCATGGCCGGTTGGCCTGGGCGGTAAGGGCAACGAAGGCGTTGCCGCTTTCGTCGGCAAGGTGCCGGGCTCCATCGGCTACGTCGAGTACGCCTATGCGCTGCAGAACCACATGGCTTCCGTGAAGCTGATCAACCACGAAGGCAATGCTGTGGCTCCGACCTCCGAGAACTTCCAGGCTGCCGCTGCTGGCGCTGACTGGAAGCACGCCAAGGGCTACTACATGGTGCTGACCGACCAGCCGGGCGCGAAGTCCTGGCCGATCACCGGCGCTTCTTTCATCCTGATGTACAAGAGCCAGGACAATGCCGAGCAGGCTCGCGAAGTTCTGAAGTTCCTCAACTGGAGCTACGAGAACGGCGGCAAGGCGGCTGAGGATCTGGACTACGTGCCGATGCCGAAGAGCGTCGTCGACATGGTCGAGAAGACCTGGTCGAAGGAGATGAAGGACACGCACGGCAAGTCCGTCTGGAAGTAAGCCACTGACGGCCTCAGGGCCGACATTGCAGGAAGGGGCCGGGCCTGAAAACCCGGCCCCTACTTGCTCCAAGAGAACAACTTTGTGAAGATTCGATGATTCGCCCGTAGCGATCATCCTCTGAAACTGCAAATCATTGCAGGAAGCAGGCGGCCCGGAAGGCCTCCAGTTTTCCAAGGACGACCGACAACGTGACGGAGCACCCTGAATGAGCACGATGCAAAACAGCGCGATGGAGGCAGAGTTCGAAGCCATGACGACGACGATCCGCCCCAAACCGGCCAGGGATTACTCCGACAACATTTTCAAGGGCCTGACCTGGCTGTTCGCCACCGGTCTTGCCCTGCTGTTCATTTCCATTCTCTATGTCCTCTGGCAGGAATCGCAGCCGGCCGTCCACAAGTTCGGCTTCGGCTTTTTGACCAGTACCGACTGGAATCCGGTCACGGAAAAATTCGGCGCGATGATCGCCATCGTCGGCACGCTGGTCTCCACACTGATCGCCATGCTGATCGCCATTCCCCTCAGCATCGGCATTGCCCTCTACCTCTCGGAAATCGCGCCACACTGGCTCCGCACCCCGGTCGGCACCGCCATCGAGCTGCTTGCCGCCATCCCCAGTATCGTTTACGGCATGTGGGGTCTGTTCGTGGTAGCCCCGCTGATGTCCGAGCATGTGCAGCCGTGGCTGCAGAACCATTTCGGTTTCCTGCCGTTCTTCTCCGGCCCTTCCATGGGCATCGGCATGCTGACCGCCGGCCTCGTACTGGCGCTGATGATCATCCCGTTCATCAGCTCGGTGACCCGCGACATCTTCCTGATGACCCCGCAACCGCTGAAGGAGGCCGCCTACGGCCTCGGCTGCACCACCTGGGAGGTGGTGCGTGATGTAGTGATCCCCTACGGCAAGAAAGGCGTGGTCGGCGCCGTTTTCCTCGGCCTCGGCCGTGCACTGGGCGAGACCATGGCCGTCACCTTCGTGATCGGTAATGCCTACCACCTCTCCTGGTCGCTCTTTGCGCCAGGCAATTCCATCGCCTCGACACTGGCCAACGAATTCACCGAAGCCGACGGCGACGTTTATCTCGCATCACTGATCGAACTGGGCCTCGTGCTGTTCGTGATCACCTTCATCATCCTGGGTGCGGCCCAGTTGTGGTTGCGCGCCGGCAACCGGCAGAAGGGGGGCTGAGATGGCTTCGAATCGCCAACGCCGTATTGCCATCAACAGCATTGTCATGGTCGCCTCCACCGCTGCGGCGATGCTGGGCATTATCATGCTGGCCTGGATTCTCATCGATGTCGCCATCAAGGGACTGGCGGCCATCAACTGGTCCTTCTTCACCGAACTTCCCTCCCCTCCCGGCATGGAAGGCGGCGGCCTGGGCAATGCCATCCTCGGCACCTTCATCATGACCGCAGCGGCAGCGCTCATGGCCATACCGGCCGGCGTTCTCGCCGGCACCTATCTGGCCGAGTTCGGCAAGACCCATCCTTTCGCCAACATCGTGCGCAGCCTGTCGGATATTCTTGTTTCCGCCCCGTCGATCGTGATCGGCGTCTTCATCTACCTCGTGATCGTCAAGACGATGGGCAACTTCTCCGGTTTTGCCGGTGCTGCGGCACTGGCGATCATCATGCTGCCGGTCGTCGTGCGCACCACCGAGGAGATGCTGCGCCTGGTCCCGAACGAAATGCGCGAAGCGGCACTGGCGCTCGGTTCCCCTTACTGGAGGATGATGCTGTCGGTCATTTTCCGCGCCGCCAAGGCGGGCATGATCACCGGCATCATGCTGGCGATCGCGCGCGTGGCCGGCGAAACGGCACCGCTGCTGTTCACGGCACTCAACAGCCCCTATTGGTCGCATTCGCTGAACGAGCCGATGGCTAACCTGACCGTCACGCTATTCAACTACGCCATGAGCCCGTATGACGACTGGCATACGCTGGCCTGGGGTGCGGCCTTTCTGATCACCATCTCCGTTCTGGTGGTCACCATCATCATGCGCTACGTCGTGCGCACCAGGAGAACACAGTGAGCGATAGCAACGTCGCGGAAAACGAAGTGACAATCTCTGTCCGCAACCTCAATTTCTATTATGGCGACAAGCAGGTGCTGTTCGACAACACCCTCGATATTGCCAAGAACAAGGTGACCGCCTTCATCGGCCCGTCCGGCTGCGGCAAGTCGACGCACATCCGCTGCTACAACCGCATGTTCAGCCTCTACAAGGGCCATCGTGCCGAGGGCGAGCTGTTGCTGGATGGTGAGAACATCCTCGATCCGTCGGTGCCGGCGCTGAACCTGCGCCATCGGGTCGGCATGATCTTCCAGAAGCCGACCCCCTTCCCGATGAGCATTTTCGACAACATCGCCTACGGCATGAAGCTGCACGGCATCAAGGACAAGGCCGAGACCGAGGATCGGGTCGAGAAGGCATTGCGCGGTGCAGCCCTGTGGGATGAAGTGAAGGACATGCTGAAGAAGCCGGGCACGGCGCTCTCCGGCGGCCAGCAGCAGCGCCTGTGCATCGCCCGCGCCATCGCCGTCGAGCCGGAAGTGATTCTGATGGACGAGCCCTGCTCGGCACTGGACCCGATCGCCACGACCAAGATCGAGGAGCTGATCGACGAACTGAAACAGCAATACACCATCGTCATCGTCACGCACAACATGCAGCAGGCTGCCCGTGTGTCGGACAGCACAGTTTTCTTCTACATGGGCAAGATCATCGAGGCCGGCAATACGGATGAAATTTTCACCATGCCGAAGAACCAGCAGACGGAAGACTACATCACCGGCCGCTTCGGCTGAGCGGGAAGAGATTGGGGAGAAACATCATGACCGAACATACAATGAAGCGTTTCGAGAGCGAGATGACCAAGCTGCGGGATATGATCCTCGGCATGGGCGGCCTGGTGGAGGATTCCATCACCCGCTGCATGGAAGCGCTGCTGAAACAGGACATGGCTGTAGCCCGCAAGGTCATCGAGGCCGACAAGGCGATCAACGCGCTGGAGGTCGAGTGCGACGAGATGACCCGTGCCATGCTGGTGCGCCGGCAGCCCGCCGCCAACGATCTGCGCTTTATCATCGCCACCATCAAGATCGTCACCGATCTCGAGCGCATGGGCGACCTGGCCGAAGGCATCGCCGAAGCCACCATCAAGAGTCAGGACAACCCGCTGACCCACCTCTCCACGCTGGAGGCGCTGGGCAACCGCGTCGTCTCGCAGGTCAACCGGGCTCTCGACGCGCTGACCCGCAGCGATGTGCAGCTGGCACTGGAGGTCGTGCAGGGTGACAAGCATGTCGACGATCTCTACCACGGCGTGCAGCGTGAAGTGATCACCTACATGCTCGAGGACCCGCGCGAAATTTCGGCCGGCATCCTTGCCTCCGGCATCGCCAAGAACCTCGAGCGTATCGGCGACCACGCCACCAACATCGCCGAGATGGCTATCTACATCGTCAAGGGCCACGATATCCGCCACGTCGACCATGATTCGGCAGCAGCGCTGCTGAAGGAAAAGCAGACGGCCAGCTGAGTGTCGTTTGCCTGAGCTTCCTCTCATCGCGGCGATCGATGTCGGCTCCAATGCGTTCCGGCTCGGTATCGCCTCTCCGGGCGAGGATGGCAATCCGAAGCTGTTGATTCGCCAGCGCGAGCCGGTACGGCTCGGCCATGACGCATTCACCAGCGGGCGCTTCAGTGAATCGACCATGGACGATGCTGTCGCTGCCTTCCAGAGCTTCCGGCGCCTGCTCGACCAGCACGGCGTCAGCCGCATCAACGCCATCGCCACCAGTGCCATGCGCGATGCCGTCAACAGCCAGGAGCTGATCCGCCGCATCGACCACGCCACAGGCGTCCGCCTGCAGACGATCAGCGGCGAGGAAGAAGCGAGGCTGGTGCAGACCTCGATCGCCCGCCGGGTCGACCTGTCGGGCAAGTTCTCCCTGCTTATCGATATTGGCGGCGGCAGCGTCGAGATCACGCTGTGCGACGACGGCCAGGTGGTCGCTGCCCAGAGCCTGAAGCTCGGTACCGTGCGGCTCTTGGAGATGTTCAGCGGAGAAAAGGATTTCACCCGCCTGCTCGGCGAATACCTTGAAGGCATGGAACGCAAGCTACGCGAGCTGGTGGGCGAGCGGACACCGGAGCTCTGCGTGGCCACCGGCGGCAATGCCACCGCCATCGGCGAGATGGGCCAGAAACTGCTCGGTGCAGGCTCGGCCACGCAGATCGACCGCAAGGAACTGAAGCAGCTGATCAAGCAGCTCTCGAAAATGAGCTTCGAGGAACGCGTCCGCGATCTCGGCCTTCGGCCCGACCGCGCCGACGTCATCCTGCCGGCAGCGATGGTAATCCACGAAGTGATGCAGCTCTCCGGTGCCCAGCAGCTTGCAATGCCCGATGCCAGCCTGCTCGACGGCGTACTGATCGACATGCAGGACAACGCCGAGATCACTTCGAAATCGCGCCGCAATCACCTGATCGCCTGGGCCAAATCGTTGAAGAGCAAGTACCACGTGGACCAGCAGCACGCCGCAACCGTCGCCAGACTGAGCCTCAGCCTGTTCGACCAGACGCTGGCTCTGCACAAGCTGGGACTTCCCGAGCGTCTCTTGCTGGAGATCGCCGCCCTCGTGCACGAGATCGGCATGTACATCAGTGTCGACGGCCATCATCGCCATGCCGCCTACATGATCTCCGTCTCGTCACTGGTCGGCCTCTCCGACGACGAGCGCAAGATCCTGTCGCGCATCGTGCGTTACCAGCGCAAGGGCTCGCCGACCTCCGACCACAAGGACGCCTCCGATCTCTCCGATTCCGAACGCAAGACCGTCTGGCAACTCAGTGCCCTGTTACGCATGGGCATCGCGCTGGACAAGGAGCGGCGCTCGCGTGTCGCCACCGTGCACGCCGTCATGCACGACCAGCACCTCAGCCTGCAACTGGAAGGCGAAGGCGACCTGCTGCTGGAGCGCTGGGCCTGCCTGAAAACCGCTGACTATTTCGAAAAGGCATTCGGCAAAGCGCTCAAGATCGATCTCGCGACAACCGCCTGATCGCCCCCCCTCGACATCACGTGAATCCCGTGCCGTTGCTTGCGCGAGCCGGATATGCCGGTTATGTTGTACCGAAGATGCATCTTTCCAGGAGGGAGGGATATGAAGGTATTGCAGTGGGTGGCGGTTGCCTGCGGAATGTTCGTATCGGTGTCGGCTGCACAGGCGGCGGATGCAACGGATGGCGAAAGGATTTTCAGCGAGATATGTTCGCACTGCCACAACAGCACTTCGGCGGACAAAATCGGCCCGGGGCTGGCCGGCATCACGAAGCGGCGCAGCATCGAATGGATCGATGCCTGGCTGAAGGATCCGTCCGAACTGGTCAAGACGGACGAATACGCCAGAAAACTGCGCGAGAGCAACAGATACGGCATGACCATGCCGGCGATGCCCATCATGAAGGACGATAAAAAGCGGGCCGACGTTATCGAATTCCTGAAAACCCTGAACTGATACCCGCACTATCAACGCTACGCCAATCGAGTCATTCCCGACTGGTAGTCCTGCATCAGACGATCGAGGGTATCCTTAACATCCCTGTGAAACTCCTGTGGCCACCTGCGACCTTGGACCTTGGATGTATCAATGCCGAGTTCAGACCATAACCGATGCTGACACTCCTCTTGTGTGGCATGTTCGAGGTACTGATTAAAGCTTTCGGGAAGGATTCCGCCCTCGAGAAGGTAGAGTTTTGTCCGTAACAGCTTCCCGATATCCTGATGGAGCGGCGTGAAATAATTCAGCCAAAAAAACTCCCGGATTTTTCGCTGGTCTTCCTCTGAACAAGACGTTCCCCTCAATACATTTTCTCTTACCTGCCACACGTTGAACACCTGTTCGATTAGACTCAGAAGAGGGCCGTACAACTCCTCAATCTGTCTCGCACGAAGTTGGAGAAACAAATCCAATCGCCGCGTTCGATCTTCGCGAAGCTTTGCGTATGCATACGTAGCATACCAGCCAAAAATTGTGATCACCCCAGTAATCAGAACAGGAACAACATCTGCCATTTAAGCCTTCCTGAGGAATCCTTCTCTATTAAATTGGAGTCAATGATTCACGAAAGGGCAAGTCTTGCCGCTGCGATCAGACGGCTGTATCGCTCCCGGTCGGCTGGACGCTGCCCATCTCCTGCAACAGCTCCTGCTGCGCATTGCGCGGCTTGGCAGTCGATCTGATCCGATGGTAGCTGCCGTCGGCCTTCAGCTGCCAGGTGCTGCTGTTGTCGGCCAGATAGGTGCGCAGGCCTTCGGCGATGACGCGCTTCCGAAGGCTCTCCTCCTGGATCGGGAAACAGGTCTCCACGCGCCGCAGCAGGTTGCGGCTCATCCAGTCGGCACTGGCACAAAAGAGGTCCGGCTCGCCACCGTTCTCGAAATAGAACACCCGCGAATGCTCCAGGAAACGGCCGAGCAGCGAGCGCACGCGGATATTCTCCGAGATGCCCGGAATACCTGGCCTGAGGCAACAGGTGCCGCGCACCATGAGATCGATTTTCACACCCTGCTGCGAGGCACGATAGAGATGCCGGATCACCTCCGGTTCCTCCAAGCCGTTCATCTTGGCAATGATCCGCCCCTTGCCGCCGCTGGCGGCAATCTTCGCCTCGCGGTCGATGCGTTCGATGAGACCGGCATGCAGCGTAAACGGCGACTGCAGCATGGCCTTGAGCTTCGTCGCCTTGCCCATGCCGGTGAGCTGCTGGAACATCTGGTGCACGTCCTCACCCAGCGCCGGATCGGCGGAAAGCAGGCCGAAATCGGTATAGATGCGCGAGGTGATGTTGTGGTAGTTGCCGGTACCCAGATGCACGTAGCGGCGCATCTGTTTTCCCTCGCGGCGCACGATCAGCATCATCTTGCCATGTGTCTTGTAGCCCACGACGCCGTACACCACCTTGGCGCCGGCGGCATGCAGGCGGTCAGCGAGCAGGATATTATCCTCCTCGTTGAAGCGGGCACGGAGTTCGATCACCGCGATGACCTCCTTGCCGGCGCGCGCGGCCTTCGCCAGCGCATCAACCAGCGGCGAGTTCGGCACCACGCGGTAAAGTGTCTGCTTGATCGCCAGCACATCCGGATCGGAAGCGGCCTGGTTGAGCAGATCGACCACCGGCGCGAAACTCTGGAACGGATGGTGCAGCAGCACATCCCCCTCCGCGATCACCCGGAACATGTCGACGCACTCCTCCTCCGGGCCGGGCAACAGCCGTTCGGGCAGGCTGGGATTGAACGGCGGGAACTTCAGCTCCGGCCGGTCCACCTCATCGCAGATGATCGACAGGCGGTAGAGATTCACCGGGCCGTTGACGACATAGACATCCGACTCCTTCACCTTGAACTGCTGCGCCAGAAAGTCGGTCAATTCCGGCGTGCAGTTGTTGGTCACTTCCAGGCGCACCGCCTCGCCGAAGCGGCGCTCCAGGAGCTCGCCGGCCAGCGCTTTCTTCAGGTCGTCGACCTCCTCCTCGTCGACATACAGCTCGCTATTGCGGGTGACCCGGAACTGGTGGCAGGAGGTCACCTTCATGCCGGGGAACAGCTCGCCGACATGCGCATGGATAATCGACGAGAGCAGCGCGAAGGAGTGTTCGGCATTCGGATCGGCCACCTCCTTCGGCATCCGGATCACCCGTGGCAGTGGCCGCGGCATCTGCACGATGGCATGGCTCAGGTCGCGCCCGAAGGCATCCTTGCCCTCCAGCGTGACGATGAAGTTGAGCAGCTTGTTGAGAACGCGCGGCAACGGATGCGCCGGATCGAGACTGATGGGAGTGAGGATCGGCATCAGCTCGGTGCGGAAGAACTTGCGCGACCATTGCATCTGCGCCTCGTTCCACTCGGTGCGCCGGACGATGTGGATGCCTTCGGCGAGCATCGCCGGAATCAGCTCCTCGTTGAAGACGCGGTACTGATCCTCCTGCAGCTGAGTGGCTTCCTCGCGCATGCGCACCAGTGTCGCCGTGGCGGAAAGCCCGTCCGGGCTGACCTTCATATCGCCTGAGTCGACCCGATCCTTCTGGGCGGCGACACGCACCTCGAAGAACTCGTCGAGATTGGAAATGCTGATGCAGAGAAAACGCAGCCGCTCCAGCAGCGGCACGTTCGGATCGCGGGCCATTTCATAAACCCGGCGATGGAAGGCCAGCATGCTCAGGTCGCGGTTGAGATAAAGTGACGGATCGGTCAGCTCGATCGGATTCAGTTTCATGTATCCCCTTATGGCCGATATGACAGCACGCAATCAAAACAATCAAAAATAGCGCAAAACCAAAAAACCCCGGCGAACCGGGGCTTCTCTGTTTGGAGGGGTAGTCACTTTCTGCCCGGCGACTCTAGGGCGGCATTGTGACACCCGCATGACGATAACAATCGGCAGCCCCGCGTATCGTCACCCGCCTGCCCGGCAACTGTCACAAGGGTGACACGAAACCGCCATACGGTGCCAGCTCCGACAGGAATAAACCCACCACAAAGGAGGTCCAGCATGCACCGGACAGGCAACAACCCGGCCGCCATCGTATCAAAGCGCGTCATCCCTAGCCACCAGATTGCCAGCATCATGCAGCAGCACGGCTGGACCGCCGAGATTATCGATCGCCGCGTGCATCCGGACGAGATCAGGACCATTGATCCGAAGATGCTGATCGTCGATATCGACGACTCCAGCTGCAATGGCATCGGCATCCTGCAGTGGTTTCGCAGTGCCAACCCGCTCAACTACACCATCGCCCTTTGCCAGGGCGGCTGCAGTCCGGCGATGCGTTCGGCCCGCCAGCTGGGTGTGGACGGTTTCTTTTACCTCAATGCCAGCGGTCTGTCGCTGGACCCGGGACGCGGCCTGCTGCCGGTCTTCCTGCAATCCCGGCAGTCAGCACCCGGAACGACCCATAAACCCGGCCAGACCGTACTCCCGTACATCACGGCGACGCCGAACCGTCCCGGCACGAGCTGCCCCGTCCGCTATTGACCCTGCTGCCCGGGGCGGCACCATTTGTTGTGTGTCCGCCACGCCGATTTCCGTCACCGAACTGACCGCCCGTATCAAGACCCTGCTGGAGCAGGGCTTTGCGCATGTCGAGGTCTGCGGTGAGGTATCGCGCCTGACCAGCCCCGCCTCCGGCCACCTCTACTTCACCATCAAGGACCAGCATGCCGCCATCGCCGCGGTGGTCTGGCGTTCGGCGGCACTCAGGCTGAAGACCCGGCCCGAGGAAGGGCGTGAATTCATCTTCAGCGGCCACCTCAGCGTCTACGAACCGCGCGGCAGCTACCAGCTGGTGGTGACCCGCATCGAGGAGGCCGGCGCCGGCCGGCTCGCCGCCGAATTCGAGAAGCGTAAACAGCTGTTCGCCGAGCGCGGCTGGTTCGATCCGGCGCGCAAACGGGCAACGCCGCGCCTGCCGCGACACATCGGCATCGTCACCTCGGCTACCGCGGCCGCCTTCGAGGATGTGAAAAAGGTACTGGCCACTCGCCCCGGCTGGCTCAGGCTCACCCTTTCGCCCTGCCTCGTGCAGGGTGCCGAGGCGCCGGCCAGCATCGCCGCCGCCTTCGCCCGCCTGATCCCCCAGCAGCCGGATGTGATCCTGCTGGTCCGAGGCGGCGGCAGCATGGAGGATCTCTGGTGCTTCAACGATGAGACGGTGGTGAAAGCCATCGTCGACTGCCCGCTGCCGGTGATCAGCGGCATCGGCCACGAGATCGATGTCACACTCGCCGACTTCGCCGCCGACCTGCGCGCCGCCACCCCGTCGAACGCTGCCGAGCTTGCCTGCCCGTCGCGCGACGAGCTACGCCAGCAGCTGCCGCGCCTGCCGCTATTGTCGCAGCTCATTTGCCACCGTCTCGACGATACCGCCAAAGCGCACGGCAATCTCGCCCAGCGCAGCAGCCACGCCATCCGCCGCGGCATGGACGGCCGCCTGCACGCTTCCGCCCAGGCGCTGAACCGTCTGTCGCATGCCGGCAAGGACCGGCTGACCGGCATGCGCCGCGGCATGCGCGCTCTTGCCACCCGGCTCACCCCGCTCGAACCGGGCCGGCAGTTGCGCCGCCAGCGGCAGTCGCTCACCCAGCTCAGGACCAGGATCGAAGGCATCGGCAACCGCGGGCTTCGTCTCGGTAGCCGAACGCTCGCTCCCGTCACCCGGCGTCTGGCGGCGACGCGCCGCGGCATCGTGCCCGGCCTGGAGCGGTCGCTGGCCGGGCATGAGCACCGGCTGCACACTGCCCTCGCCGAAATGCTGGCCGGTCACCGCCATCACTTCGATCTGCTGGTCGGCAAGTTGCAGGCCATGGGTCCCGAACAGGTGCTGGAGCGCGGCTATACGCTAGCCTATGCGGCCGACGGCCGGCTCCTGACCCGCGCCACCCAGCTGCACGAGGGGGACGCGATGCAGGTGCAGTTCCATGACGGTACAGCCAACGCTCGTGTCGAAACGATCGAGGTGGAGCGACCATGATGCTGCGCGCTCTTACGGCCGCCCTGATGCTGCTCATTGTCCCGGCTGCCCACGCCCAGGATTGGCAGGCCATGCAGGGCGATGTCGTCAAGGCCGTGGCACCGGTCGACGGGCCGGTCACCGCGCTGCGCTGCTTCGGCAAACGCTGGCCGGTGAAGCAGCTGGCCGACGGCCGCTGGCACGGCTGGGTGGGGGTCGACCTCAAACAGCGGCCGGGCAGCTACGACCTGGTCTGGCAAACGGCGAGCGGCCGTGTGCACGACCGCCTGCAGGTGGCAGAAGGCCACTTCCGCATCTCCCGCATCACGGTCGAAAAGAAAATGGCGGAGTTTGATGCGCCGACCCTGGCTCGCATCCGGCGGGAGGTTGCCGCCCTGGTCGCCACCTACTCGGTCGCCGTGGATGCAAACCCGGCCATCGTCATGCAGCAACCGCCCACTGACGGGATCGAATCGACTCCCTTCGGCGCCCAGCGCTTCGTCAACGGCGAACCCCGCGCCCCACACTCCGGCATCGATATCGCCGCCCCCGAAGGCTCACTGGTCGTAGCGCCGCTGGCCGGGCGGGTGCTGCTGGTCGCCGACATGTACCTGAACGGCAACACGGTCGTGATCGGCCATGGCAACGGGCTGGTGTCGGTCTATTCGCACCTCGAATCGACACCACTCAGGAAAGGCGACTGGGTCGAGACCGGAGCCCGCATCGGACTGGTCGGCATGACCGGCCGCGCCACCGGCCCCCACCTGCACTGGGGTATCCGCTTCAACCAGGCGCGCATCAATCCCGACTCGCTGCTGGCGACCGCTTCGCCTTGAATTGCAATACCGATCCACTAAGATGCTTCGACGCATTGCGCATCGCTGCCTGCGGTCTAGAATCCAAGAGGGTCAAGAGCGCGCATTCATAAGGCAGGGGGGAAAGTCATGAGCAAGAAGATCAAGGTTCTCGTGGTCGACGACGAGGATACCGTCCAGAGTATCCTGAGCGCTTTCCTCAAGCGTTTTGTCGGTGACCGCGGTCTGGAATGCGAGATCAAGACCATGAGCGATCCCGTGCAGGGCCTGTTCGAACTGACCACCAATGGCGAACAGTACCAGGCGATCCTGCTGGATGTACGCCTGCCGAAGCTTTCCGGCGACGAGATCTACAATTCGCTGGAGCATGTCAACCCGGACATCCTCGGCCGCATCATGTTCGTCACCGGCTATCCCGAGGATCTGGCCGACCGTTTTCCGGGCAAGCAGCTGAAGATCCTGCAAAAGCCCTTCCGTTACGACACCTTCGCCGAAAAGCTGGACAAACTGATCGCAGCCTAATCCCCTCAACGGAGCAAGTTTCATGGAGCCGAACCAGCAGCCTGAGCGGCTGAACCAGTGGAGTGCCAACCGGCATGAGCGGCGAACCGCCGTCTTCATTGCCGGGGTTTGCATCGTCATCATTGCGGCGGTACTTATCGCACCGCGATGGTTCGCCTCGAAGGGTGGCGATGCGGGCAATTCCGGCGAACAGGCCGAGTCAATGGCTGCCGGGCAGCAGCCCGAGCAGTCGGAACAGCCGACCTACCGGATCAGCTCCGCACCGGCCGTTGCCGGGGTCAGCGCCGAAACGCCGGTGGAGCATGCCAGCCCGCAGCCTGCAGCTGCACCCGAGCCAGCACAGATGACCCCTGCCGAACCCGAACCTGCGGCCACAGTTTCCCCGCCGCCGGCACCGAAGCCGGTCGTGGCACCGGTCAAGCCGAAACCGGCAACCACAACCGCTCCGCATCAGACCGCTGTCAGCAAGGCCCCGGCCGGCTACTTCGTGCAGGTCGGTTCCTTCAAGGAACGCAAGCTCGCCGACAGCCTGTTGAAAAAACTGACCGACCACGGCTTCAACAGCCGGCTGGTCGATCGTGGCAACGGCATGATCGGCGTCTGGATCGGCCCAGAAGACAACCACAAGGCGGCCGAGACATTGCAGCAGGAACTGCAGAAGCGTCTGAACATGAAGGGATTTATCACCCATTCCGGCTAAAGCCACCCATCATCGTCTGAGCCGGGGCATGGTCGCCGCCGGCCATCCTGCCACCGCTGAAGCCGGCACTGCCATCCTGTGCGAGGGCGGCAATGCCATCGATGCGGCGGTCGCCGCCGTCTGTACCGCCTTCATCGCCGAGCCGGTGCTGACCGGCGCCGGAGGCGGCGGTTTCCTGCTGTTTTCCAGCCCGCACGGCAAGGCGCGTCTCTATGATGGCTTTGCGCGCATGCCGGCAGGCAAGTCATTCCGTCCGGAACTGCGCGCCGTGCCGATCGATTTCGGCGATTCCATCCAGACCTTCCACATCGGCCAGGCATCGGTCGCGACCCCGTCGCTGCTCGCCATGCTGTTCCGCGCCCACCGCGAGCACGGCCAGCTGCCGCTCATCGAGGCTCTCGCCCCTGCACTGCATGCCGCCCGCCACGGTATCCGCCTCAATGCACTGCAGGCTTCGTTCATTGAACTGTTGCGACCGATCCTCACCCATACGGAGAGTTGCCGCGCCCTGCATGCGCCGGAGGGTGAGCTGCTGCGCGAGGGCGAAGAGTTCCGCAATCCGGAACTGGCCAACACGCTGGAGATGCTGGCCATCGAAGGTATCGCCGAGATGTACCATGGCGACCTGGCGAAAGCGATCGTGCGCGCCTGCCTGCCTCACGGCCTGCTCGGCATGGACGACCTGCGCGCCGAACAGGTTGCTGTGCGTGAACCGCTGCGCATCCGGGCTCTGGGAGGCGAGCTCTTGACCAATCCTCCCCCCTCCTCCGGCGGCATCCTGATCGCCTACGCCCTCGGCCTGCTGGAGCGCCTGCAAAGCCATGCCGACGTTCCATGGAATGTGCGCATGGCGGAGGTCATGCGTGCTGCCAGCAGCCTGCGCGGGGAGGGCCTCGACACCCGGATTCATGAGCCCGGCATCGACCGGCAGACACTCGATCCACGACAACTGGATGCGGCGGCCGAGCTGTTGCGCCGACGTCTCGACCCCGACGGCGGCCCGACCGGCGGCAGGCCGCCGGAGCCTTCCAGCCGCCACGGCAGCACCACCCATATCAGCATCATCGACCGCGATGGCATGGCCGTCTCGGTCACCTCCAGCAACGGCGAGGGCTCGGGCATCGTCGTGCCCGGCAGCGGCATCCACCTGAACAACATGCTCGGCGAGGAGGACATCAATCCGCATGGCTTCCACATGCTGCCGGCAGGCACCACGCTCTCCTCGATGATGGCACCCACGATCTTCCTGCGCGACGGCCGCCCCTCCCTCATCCTGGGCAGCGGCGGCTCCAACCGCCTGCGCGGCGCGATCCTGCAGGTGCTCGCCCGTTCGGAGATGCAGGGCGAGGCGATCGAACCGGCCGTGCATGCCCCCCGCCTGCACAACGAAAGCGACGAACTGGACGCCGAGCCGGGACTGTTGAATGATTCGGACAGGGGGAAGCTGATGCACCTGGGCTGGCGCATCCGCGAATGGAGCAATCCGAGCGTCTATTTCGGTGGCGTGAATGCCATCCGTATCGATGCACGGGGCAATTTGACCGGTGCCGGGGATCCGCGCCGGGGAGGGACGATCGCATGGACATGATCACGGCGCTGGTCGCCATGGGAGGCAATCAGGGCGATGTGGAGGCGACCTTCGTCGCTGCCCGCAACGAGCTCGGCAGCCTTCCCGAGACGCGTGTCATCGCCTCCTCGCTGCTCTACCAGACCCAGCCGCTCGGACCGCAGGATCAGCCCGACTTCCTGAATGTCGTCGTGGCCCTGGAAACCAAGTACGGTGCCATGCCGCTGCTGCATGCCATGCAGGCGATCGAAAAGAAACTGGGCCGTGTCCGTTCCGGCGACCGCTGGGGCCCACGCACCCTCGACCTGGACCTGTTGACCTATAACGGCGTGCTCAGCGAAACCCCGGAACTGACGCTACCGCATCCGGAACTGCCCAACCGCCAGTTCGTTCTGCGCCCCCTATGCGACATCGCCCCCAACTGGCAACATCCCAAGCTGGGCCTGTCGGCGATCGAACTGCTCGATACGCTGCTGGAATCAGGGCTGGCGCCGCTCGCCAGGGGGAAAGAATGGTAACCGCAACAGGGACGAGAGAACCGTGACACGGCCGCTGAGCCAGTGCCATATCGCTGTCGAAGGCGCCATCGGTGTCGGCAAGACGACCGTGGCCCGCGCGCTGGCCGACCGGCTCAACTCCTCCCTTGTTCTCGAACAGGCCGACGACAATCCCTTCCTCGAAACCTTCTACGAAAACCCGGAGCGCCATGCGCTGGCCGTGCAGATCTCCTTCCTCTTCTCGCGCCTGAAACAGTGGCAGGAGCTGCACCAGCAGGAACTGTTCCATCAGGGCATCGTCAGCGATTACATCTTCGCCAAGGATCGCCTGTTTGCCACCATCACACTCAGCGATGCGGAGCTCGCGCTCTACGACCAGGTGGCCCGTGCCGTGGCGATCGACCTGCCGCGCCCCGATCTGGTGATCTATCTGCAATCGAAACCCGATGTGATCCTGAACCGCATCCGTAGCCGCGGCCGCAGGTTCGAACGCGGCCTGAATGCCGATTACCTCAAGCGCGTCATTGCCGCCTACGACCAGTTCTTCTTCCGCTACCAGGAGACGCCCCTGTTGATCGTGCAGACCGACCGGCTCAATTTCGCCGAGCGTCCGGAAGACATCGATGCGCTGATCGAGCGCATTGGCCGCATGCGCTCCGGCACCGAGTTCTGGGCGGACTACTCCTGACGGCGCGACACACCGGATATGGGATGTCTCCGGCCATGAAACGAGTAGCCGCTGCCGTTCTGATGCTCCTGATATGGACGACGACGGATACACTGGCCGGAACCCTGGATGATGCGCCCCTGTCCGTCGGCGAAATGCAGCGACATGTCATGGCGCCTCGCATCTATGCGGTGAATGCCTATGTCGTCCACACGTATGACAAATGCCCGCCCTGCCCTCCGAATGCCGTCTGCGAAACCTGCCAGCTCGGCATCGTCATCGCCGACGCCCCGGACACACCTGTCCGTGAGGGTCTCTATCTGTCGACTCCGCAGGCCGCCCGATTCCTGGTCGGTTCGAAGTACATCTTTCGCATCCGCTACCGGATCGAACGCAACGCCGCCGGTGCCCGGCAACTGGAAGGGCCGCAGATGATCGACTACCTGCCCGGCGAACCCAAGTGAGCCGGCGTAGCCGCCCACTTCGAGACAAACAAGGGCATTATCTCCTTTCCATCGCCTGCGCAAAGCTCCTGAGCTTCTCGACACCATCCACCCACGGCAGTTTGCTTTCGCAATAGATGTTGTAGCGGGGTGCCAGACCGGCGTGCTCCGACACGGTGCCGTAGTGCACCATGTAGAAATCGGGATAACGGTTATTGAGGTTATAGAGAGGAGTGCCGCATTGCGAACAGAAATGCTTTCTGCCGATCGTTTCCGAGTCATAGATACCGATACGTTCCTGCCCCTGCATCACCGTAAGGGATGTCTGCGGCACTACACAGTAGGTGGAGAACGAAGCACCATTCCGCTTCCGGCAGGCGTGGCAATGGCAGTTCACGACCAGTTTCACCGGACCTTCGATCTCGTAACGGACGGCCCCGCAATCGCAGGTGCCTGACAATTTCCCGGACATCGGAAACCTCCTGATCTTCCTTTGCCATTAAAGCAGTCGCACGCCAAAGCGACAAACCAACCGGATCGCCACGTGCCAGCAGGATGTTCAGAACGGCATCAAATCATAGAAACCCGGATACCTAGACCGGAAAACATCAGTGCTTCCCGCCAGTCGGCACATTCCAGATGTCGGCACAATATTCCCGGATGGCGCGATCGGAAGAGAAACGGCCCGAACGGGCGATATTGAGGATTGCCATCCGGGACCATGTATCGCGATCGGCAAACTTGATGCCGGCCTGTACGTGACATTCCGTGTAGCTGGCGAAATCCTCGCACACCAGATAGGGGTCGTGGTTCCACAAGTTGTCGAGCAGCGGCGCAAACAGATCATGATCGCCATGCGAAAACAGGCCCGAGCCGATCACCTGCAGCACTTCCTTCAGTAATGGCGAAGCCTCGATCGTATCGCGGCTGCAATAGCCAGCGTCCTGCCGCGCCTGCACCTCGTCGGCAGACAACCCGAACAGGAAGAAATTCTCGGCACCGACCTCTTCGCGAATCTCCACATTCGCACCATCCAGCGTACCGATGGTCAGTGCACCGTTCATCGAAAACTTCATGTTGCCGGTACCGGACGCCTCCATGCCGGCCGTGGAGATCTGCTCCGACAGGTCCGCAGCCGGATAGAGACGCTGCCCCAGCTTCACGCTCATATTCGGCAGAAACACGACCTTGAGCCGGTCATGCACCTGCGGATCACGATTGACGATCTCAGCCACCGAGTTGATCAGCTTGATAATGAGTTTGGCCATCCGATAACCGGGGGCCGCCTTGCCGCTGAAGATGAAAGTGCGCGGCGGGGTGTCGAAATGAGGATCATGCTTGATACGCAGATAGAGCGCTATCACATGAAGCAGATTCATATGCTGCCGCTTGTATTCGTGAATCCGTTTCGCCTGGATGTCGAACAGGCTGTCAGGATCGATGGCAATACCGAGTGTCTGGACGATATGGTCGGAGAGGCTGGCCTTGGCACTTCGCTTGATCCCGGCCCAGCGATTCATGAATGCCCCGTCCTCGACGAACGACTCGAGGCCCCGCAGGTTCTCCAGGTTACACAACCAGCCGTTGCCGATGGTTTCGTCCAATAGCATGCAGAGTGGTCGGTTGGCCACGGCCAGGAAACGTCGCGGCGTCACACCGTTGGTCTTGTTGCTGAACTTTTCCGGACATTGTGCGTGGAAATCCCGCAGCACCGTGCTCTCCAGCAGCTCGCTGTGCAAAAGGGCTACGCCATTGACAGCAAAACTGCCGATGCAGGCGAGATTGGCCATGCGCACCCGCTTGTCGCCAAGCTCGTCGATAATGGAAAGCCGTGAGATCGTTCCCGGATCATCCAGAAACCGCATGCGCACTTCATCCAGAAAGCGCTTGTTGATCTCGAAAATAAGCTCCGCATGGCGCGGCAGCAGGGCACGGAACAGCGGTAACGACCATGTCTCGAGCGCTTCGGGCAACAGCGTGTGGTTCGTGTAGGCGAACGTCCGCCGGGTGATACCCCAGGCTTCGTCCCAGCCGAAGCCATGCTCGTCGATGAGCAGGCGCATCAGCTCCGGGATGGCGATGGCGGGGTGGGTATCATTGAGCTGGGCGACGAAACGCTCTGCGAAACCGTGAAGGTCGCCACCCTCGTCGAGCAGCATTCGGATCATGTCCTGCAGAGAGCAGCTGACGAAGAAATACTGCTGCTTCAGGCGCAAGCGCTTGCCGGCATCCGGCTCGTCATTGGGATACAGAACCTTGCTGATGTTCTCCGCCGCAACCATCGCGTCAACGGCGCCATAGTAATCGCCACCGTTAAAGACCTGCAGGTCGAACATCTCGCGCGCCTCGGACTTCCACAGCCGAAGCAGGTTCACCTGCAGCACCCCGTGGCCGAGGATGGGAGTGTCATGGGCTACTCCGAAGATGATCGTCTCCGGTACCCATCTGACATGCCGGCGGCCATGCTCCTCGAAAGTCTCCGTATGCCCGCCGAAACCGACTGGATAGGTCCGCAGGCGATTGGGAATCTCCCACGGGTTGCCGTTACGCAGCCAGGTGTCGGCCACCTCCACCTGCCAGCCGTCCTTGATTTCCTGGTCGAAAATTCCGTATTCATAGCGGATGCCGTAACCGATTGCCGAAACCTCCAGCGTCGCCAGCGAATCCATGTAGCAGGCGGCCAGCCGGCCAAGGCCGCCATTGCCGAGACCTGGTTCGGGTTCGGTCTCCAGAATCGTTTCCAGATCGAGACCGATATTTTCCATGGCCTGCTGGGTGTTCGCCCAGGTGTTTTCCCACAGGTCGAGATTGAGAATGTTGTTGCTGAGCTGCGGCCCCAGCAGGAACTCCGCGGAAAGATAGGCGACCGTGCGGTTGTCCGAGCTGGCGTACTGTTTGCTCGAATTCATCAGCCGGGCGAGCAGCCGGTCGCGCACCGTATAAGCCAGCGCCAGATAATGATCCAGGGCCGTGGCATCCTGCAGGCGCTTGCCGACCATGAAATACAGGTTATCCAGGAAAGAGCGCTGGATGGCTTCCACCGACCTCGCTGTGCGCGTATGCAAGGCCCGTTCGGCAATATCAGACATGACCAACTCCTGAGTCACGGTAGCGTACGACGCATCCGGCTATCCATATGCGTCTGCTTCACGCACAGAGCAAAAAGCTGACCTGCTAACATGACACCATTTTGACACGCCTGTGCCGTCGGCCTGGCCGGAGTCAATGCCGGATGGCAGTTACAATGGCAACCGTATAGACTACGGCAAACCTGAAGACGGTACCCCCTCCCTCCTATGAATTAGGTAGGAACAAAACGGGACTGAAGCGGAAGGATGGACATGAACGACAAGAAACCGGTCACCGCGGCGACGCTATTGCGCGCCAAGCAGCGTGGCGAAAAATCCGTCTGGCTGACGGCCTACGATGCCGTATCCGCCAGTATTGCCGAAACCGCCGGCGCCGACGTGCTGCTGGTCGGTGATTCGCTGGGCAATGCCTGCCTCGGTTTCGACACGACTATTCCCGTCACCCTCGAGCAGATGATCCACCATACCGCCGCCGTCGTGCGCGGCCGTAAAGCTGCCTGGGTGGTCTGCGACCTGCCGTTCGGCACCTACCAGCAATCCCCCGAACAGGCCTTCGCATCCTCCGCCCGCGTGCTGCAGCAGACTGGCTGCGATGCCGTGAAACTGGAGGGCGGCATGCATATGGCACCGACGATCCGTTTCCTGGCCGAACGCGGTATCGCCGTGGTGGCGCATGTCGGCCTGACGCCGCAATCGGTGAAAAAATTCGGCGGCTACGGCAAGCGCGCCACCGACGCCGATGGCCGTGCCGGACTTATCGCCGATACCCGGGCCGTGGCCGAAGCGGGAGCCGTAGCCGTGGTACTGGAGAACATCCCCGCCGATCTCGCCTCCGAAGTCTCCGGCATGCTGGCCATCCCGACCATCGGCATCGGTGCCGGGAGTGCTTGCGATGCACAGGTGCTGGTCTGGAACGACCTGCTCGGCATCTCCGAATCCAATCCTCCCTTCGCACCGGCCTATGCCAATGTGCGGCAGGTGATGAGCGATGCCATTGCCCGCTGGGCGGATGACGTACGTAGCGGAGCGTTCCCGAAATGATCGTTGTCGAAACCGCCAGCGACCTGCGCCGGGCGCTTGCCCCGTCGCGCGGCAAGGACCGCATCGCACTGGTGCCGACCATGGGCTGCCTGCACGAGGGGCATGCCAGCCTGATCCGTAAAGCGCGGGGGCTTGCCGACATCGTCGTGGTCAGCATCTATGTGAACCCGCTGCAGTTCGGTCCCGGCGAGGATTTCGACCGCTATCCGCGCACCTTCGCAGCGGACAGCGCAATCTGCGAGGCGGAAGGTGCTGACATCATTTTCCACCCGGCCAGCCTCTATCCGGATGGCGGACCGAAGGTGACGCTGACCGTCCAGGATCTCGGCGACGCTCTGTGCGGCAGCCGCCGCCCCGGCCATTTCGACGGCGTCGTCACCGTCGTCAACATCCTGTTCAACATCGTGCAGCCGGATATCGCCGTGTTCGGCGAGAAGGACTGGCAACAGCTGACCATCATCCGCCGCATGGTGGCCGACCTGCAACTGCCGGTTGAGGTCATCGGTGCCGAAACGGTGCGCGAACCGGAAGGGCTCGCCATGAGCAGCCGTAACCGCTACCTCAACGACGACGAGCGGAGGCAGGCACAGGCGCTGTCGCGTACGCTGCGCGGCATGCATACCCGGGTTGCCGCCGGTATCCACGATGCCGACGAATTGCTGGCCAAAGCGCATGCGGAACTGACCGGCGCCGGGATCGCACCCGAATACCTGGAGATTCGCGACGCTCACGATCTGCAGCCGCTGCAGATCCTGAAGCAGGCGACGGCAGCCCGCGCCTTCGTGGCTGCACGGGTCGGCAACGCACGACTGATCGACAATATGTCCCTATATGACAATCAGCCGCTGGGCGTCAGGCCGCCGGCAACCGAAACCGACAACGAACCGGAGACGAAACCATGAAACTGACCATGCTGAAGTCGAAGCTGCACCGCGCCACGGTGACGCACGCCGAACTGCACTACGAAGGCTCCTGCGCCATCGATCAGGATCTGCTCGAGGCGGCGAACATCCTGCCGTTCGAGCAGCTGCACATTTATAACGTCGCCAACGGCGAACGTTTCACCACCTATGCGATCACCGCGCCGCGCGGCTCCGGCACCATCGGTGTCAACGGTGCGGCCGCCCACAAGGCGAACCCCGGCGACCTGTTGATCATCTGCACCTATGCCGAAATGGAACAGGCTGAGGCCGCCCGCTTCCAGCCGAAGCTGGTCTATCTCGACGACGCCAACCGTATCACCCACACCAGCCACGGACGCCTCGCTGCGGCCTGAAACAGGAGCAACCGGTGTTCTGGATCAAGGTACTGGTTTCCGCCGTCGCGGTTGCAGCGGCGTCGGAAGTTGCCAAGCGCATCGGCCCCTTCTGGGCGGCGGTGATCGTCGTGCTGCCGCTCACCTCGATGCTGGCGCTGGCCTTCACCTGGTTCGAGACCCGTGATGATGCGCTGGCTACTGCGTTTGCGCGCGACGTCTTCGTACTCGTGCCCCTGTCGCTGCTCTTCTTCGTGCCTTTTCTGCTGAACAAATTCACCGGTTTCGGTTTCATCGCCAACTTCGTCGCCGGCACCATCCTGTTGCTGGTCGCGGTGCTGCTCATCCGTCGCCTGCTGCCGGGCCTAATCTAGGCGCCGTGCGCTACCTCGTCCGCAATGTTGCGGTGAGCCTCGGCGAAGATGCCGGCGCCACCCGCCGCAAACTGGCCCGAACGGTTGGCATCGCCCATGAGGCACTTCTTGAAGTCACACTGGTCCGCAAAAGCCTCGACGCGCGCCAGAAGCGCAACATTCACTTCCTGTGCAGCTTCGAGATTGAAACAACCACGCCACTCCGACAGCCGCTGCCAGAGGGCGTGAGCGAGGCCGAAACCTCGCAACTTGCACCGCCGCGACCCATCGAACTTCCTTTGACGACGAATCGCAATGACCGGCGCGCCATTGTCGTCGGCGCCGGCCCTGCCGGCCTGTTCGCCGCCCTCGCCCTGGTCGAAGCCGGTTGGCAGGTGCATCTTCTGGAGCGCGGCAAGCCGGTCGAGGCACGCATGCGGGACATCGGCCGGCTGCGTTCGCGCGGCGAATTGGATCCCGAGAGCAACATCTGCTTCGGCGAGGGCGGTGCCGGCACCTATACCGACGGCAAGCTCTACACCCGCATCAAACATCCCTATCTGCGCTGGGTACTGGCCGAGTTCGTGCGCTTCGGTGCCAGGCCGGACATCCTCGTCGATGCGCATCCGCATCTGGGCACCGACAAGCTGGTACGCATCGTGCGCAACATGCGCGACCACTTGCTGGGGTTGGGGGTCGACTACCGCTTCGCCTGCCGGGTGGACGACCTGCTCATCGCCGACAGCAAGGTGCGCGGCGTACGCATTGCCTCCGGCGAGGAGATCACGGCCGAACAAGTGGTGCTCGCCACCGGCCACTCGGCACGCGATACCTACCAGCGTCTCGAGCAACTCGGCATCGCCATCGAGGCGAAGGCTTTCGCCATCGGCGTGCGTGCCGAACATCCGCAACAGCTGATCGACGGCATCCAGTTCGGC
>DATLWR010000081.1:0-11619 GCA_035576205.1 Mariprofundaceae bacterium | reverse complement strand
ATCGGTGAACGCATTCAGGAACACGATCAGCAGAAACAGCGAAAATCCGGAAAATCTGCGAATGACGCCCATGGCTCCTCCCCGTCCCCAGATCCGAAAGCCGTCATCGTAGCGGTGGTGTGAGTGTGGCTCAATGCGCCGTCGGCATGTGGCAATATGCATCATGGCCAATGGGTGGCGTTGACACTCCGGAGGCGATGCCGATGCTGCGGTGCCATGAATTCGCACTGCGCACAGATCAAGGTTGTTACGTTCGGCTGGCTTGTGGCCCGCCGAGCGTTGCTCCCGTGCGCCGTGAGGTTCTGATCAGTATTCGCTGATATTTAACGACCGAACAGAGCGGCCACGGGTTCAACGGAATCCGTGGCCGTTTTCGTTTCGGTCGCCGAAAAAAGGAGGCAGACCCATGTCCGTGCCGATGGCATATCTGGGAGTCATTGTTGTCTGGAGCACCACGCCGCTGGCCATCCTGTGGAGCAGCCAGGGTGTGGGCTTCGTGTTCGGAGTCACCAGCCGCATGGTGATCGGCGCTGTGGTGGCGCTGATGCTCACCGCGCTGCTGGGACTCGGCATGAAATGGCACCGCCGTGCCCTGCAGGCCTATGCGGCGGCCGGGCTCGGCATCTACGGCGCCATGTTGGCCACCTACTGGTCGGCGCAGTTCATCCCGTCGGGCTGGATCGCGGTGATCTTCGGCTTGTCGCCTGTGGTCACCGGCCTGTTGGCCTCACTGTGGCTGGAAGGGGAGCGGCTGACGCTTTCCCGGCTGGCCGGCATGGCACTGGGGCTTGCCGGCCTCGTGGTGATCTTCGGCAGCAGCCTGAGTCTGAACGGCAAGGCGGTGTTCGGCGTCGTCGGTATCCTGCTGGCGGCGACGATCCAGTCGGCCAGCGCCATCTGGGTCAAAAGGATCGATGCGGCCGTCCCGGCCATCGTCATGACCAGCGGCGGGCTGGCCGTTGCCGCACCGTTGTTCCTTGTCACCTGGCTGGTATCCGGAAGCGGGCTGCCGCATGACATTCCGGCACGCACCCTGGGTGCCATTGGATATCTGGCACTGTTCGGCTCGGTGATCGGCTTCGCGCTCTATTTCTATGTGTTGCGGCACGTGGAGGCAACCCGGGTGTCGCTGATAACGCTGGTGACGCCGGTGATGGCGCTGCTGCTGGGCAGCATGCTTAATGGCGAAGCGGTAACGGCTGCCGTGCTGAGCGGTGCAACCCTGATCCTCTCCGGCCTGGCGTTGTTCGAACTGGGCGGCCGGCTGGGCCGCTTACGTGGACTACGTAAGAGAGTCTAGGGAGGGTTCAAGTGAAGGAGGGTCGGAGTGGCAGATGCGGTTCCGGCCCTTCGCCTTCGCCTGGTAGAGCGCTTCGTCGGCATGGATGATCCCCTCGTCCATGGTGCAGTCGGCACAGCAGAACAGGCCGATGCTGACCGACAGGCGGATTTCCCCCTGTTCGATCGGGATCGAAGCGGATTCGATGCGACGGCGGATACGTTCGCAGATGAAGAGGCCTTCGTTCGTCGCGGTGTCGAGGAATATCAGCAGGAACTCGTCGCCGCCGTAACGGATGATCTGGTCGTAGGTGCGGCACTCCTCGGCGATGATGGCGGCCACCTGCTGTAGCGCCATGTCGCCGGAGAAATGGCCGTAGGTGTCGTTGACCTGCTTGAAATGGTCGACGTCGACCATCGCCATGCAGACCGATTTCTCCGAGCGCCGGGCATACTCGAGCCAGCGCTCGGCCTCCTGCGTCAGATGGTGGCGGTTGTGCAGGCCGGTGAGCGCATCCTTGCGGCTGAGATCCTCCATGCTGTCGGCGTAATCCTGCAACTCCTCCTGCTGTTTGCGGACCCGGTGATCCGTGGCCAGCAGTGCACGGGCCAGTTCGCCGATTTCGTCGGCTTTGAATACTGCCGACGGCTCACCCAGGTTCTCGCTGCCCATGCGGCGAGAGAAGGCGAGCAGGCCGGAGAGCGGCCGGGTGACGATGCGGCGTACGCTGATGGAGAGCGTGACGACGACCGAGGCGAACAGCAACAGGGCGAAAACGAAGGTTTGCCTGCGGCTGGCGGCGACGAACTGCAGTTCGTCCTGCATCGGGATCGAGACGCTGAGGCCGCCGCGGATATCGCCGACCTTGTAGCCCTGGAAGCCGTGGCATTTCAGACAGGCGTTTTCGATCTTCAGCGGCGCCATATAGCGGTAATAGGGCTTGTCGTCGATATCCTCCGTCGCGAATGCCTCCTTGCGGCCGGCCTGGAACTGTTCCAACGAACGCTTCTCGAAAGCGTCCGGTGCGTTGTTCGGGTTGATCAGTTTCAGGCTGGTGAGATGAAACCGGACGTCGCTGTGCTTGCTGCTCTCTTCGGCCAGCTCGCGCGTCATCAGGGCCGGATTCTTCAGCGTCAGGGTGCGGCCATGGCTGTCGGTGAGCTCAGGTTCGACCTCGGATTTCTGACCATTGCCGGGGCCGACCTTGTAGAGATAGGGATTGGTTTTCTCGCCCGGTTTGAGAAACGTATAGACGCCGCCGTGCTCGGCATTCCAGTGGCGGGTGATCTGGATTTGCTTGAAGAGGACGCGCGCCTCCTTGAGCAACAATAGGCGCATGTCCTGCTGTTCGTTTTTCAGGTAGTAGGCCGAGGCGGCCAGCGTGGCCAGCAGCAGCACCAGTGTGGTGATCAGGATGAGCTTGCGGTCGAGCGAAAGATAGCGGTCTGTCATGGCAGCGGTCGGATGCAACGGGTGGCGGCCGGGTTTAATTGCAGCCGGCGGAAACCGTAGTCCGGGCGACGGGGAGGTGTCGCACCGGCTCAGGCCCGTCATGCCGGGCAGGCGAATGAGTGCAGTCAGTATCGTTCAGTTTGTCTGGCACGCTCCCCCCAATGCCCTTGCTGTTGACGATCTCGTCTGTCCGATGCGGTCGTGGTACCACGCTCTGTGCACCGGCATGATGTCCGGATTTCCTGCACCAGCGGACTAGCAGATATTCCTAGTTAAGCGCAGTTCCTGCGGGCAAGCAACTGGACGACCGCACTCGGACCACAGTGGAAGCGCCCCTCGGAGATATCGCGCTGCAGCTCCCTGGCATGCAGCAGTTCGAGGCCGGCAAGTTCACGAGTCAGGTCGGCAAGATTCATCATCAGTTCGGCCGACTGCGGCCCGCCGGTGCCTAAGTCGAGCTGTTTCGGCGTATAGGCTTCGAGAACGAACATGCCGCCGGTTTTCAGTCCTGTTACCACCTGCGCATGCACCTGGCGGCGCAGCTCGGGCGGCAGGTGGCAGAAGACTGAAACGATCACGTCCCAGTGGCCGGCTTCGATCGCGTAATCCTGCAGATTGCGATGCAGGGTGGTGATGCTGACGTTGCGGTTGCCGGCAAGTCTGGCTGCCTTGGTCAGGCCGACGGCCGAGGCATCGAGACTGGTGACCTTGAAGCCATGTTCGGCAAGCCAGACGCCGTTGCGCCCCTCGCCGTCGCCGAGGCAGAGAGCCGTGCCTTTCGGCAGGCGCGGCATCACTTCGCGGAGGAAGTCGTTGGGCGCGGTGCCATAGGCATACTCCTCGCCGCTGTAGCGTTCGTCCCACATGTTCGCCTCCTGACTTGAACATAGCAGGATGAAACTGTCCGCGTATCCGTGCCGGGAGTGCGGCTATTGCATATCGGGGGGAAAACATTACGCTGGTGAACTACGATCGTGAGTCGGGGCTGAACATGATTGCACGGATGAAAAAAATCGGAAGCCTGCCATTGCGTCCCTGATGCGGATCAGGCTTAAGAGCTTCCGTCCGGAACTGCTGTTCGTACTGCTTGGCAGGCTGCTGCTCATCGTTCTGACCAATGAAGTGCTGATCATGTTCTCTTTCCAGAAGTTCGGTCTCGATTCCCTGCCCCAGCTTGCGGTATCCATTCTGGATGGCGTGCTGCTGACCGTGCTGAGCACGATTCCGATCTACTTCTGGATCATCGTGCCGATACTTCGCGAGCGGCGCCGGACCGACGAGATGCTGCAACTGCTCGCGACACTGACTCAGGACGAACATGAGGCGATCCGGTTGCCCGACGGTATCACCAGTATCGGCAGCGGTTCCGCCTTCCCGCAGCATGGCGTCGGCCTGGACAAAATTGCGGTCGGAGAGCACCGATGCTGACCCGCCCCGAGAGCTTCCGTCCGGAACTGCTGTTTTCCCTGACGGGCAGGTTGCTGTTCATCGTGCTGTTCAACGAAGTGCTGATCATGCTCGCCTTCCAGCTGTTCGGCCTCAATACCCTGCCCGAGCCTGCAGAGGCGATTCTGGACGGCGTGCTGCTGACGGTGCTGAGCGCGATTCCGATCTATTTCTGGATCATCGTGCCGGTACTGCGGGAGCGCCGCCGTACCGACGAGATGTTGCACCTGCTGGCCGCCGCCATCCAGAACGCGACCGAGGCGATCATCATTACCGATTGCAAAGCGACCATCGAGTATGTCAACCCGGCCTTTTCGCAGATCACCGGCTACTCGAAGAGCGAGGCGATTGGCAACAATCCGCGCATGCTGCAGTCGGGCAAGCAGGACAAGGCGTTTTATATCGAAATGTGGCGGGTGCTGACGACTACCGGCAAGTGGCAGGGTAAGGTCTGGAACCGGCGCAAGAACGGCGAGGTCTACCACGAGGCGCTGAATATCCGGGCGATCTTCGATGCGAATGGCGAGGTTACTCATTACCTCGGCACGTTCAGCGATACCACCGAACAGGATCAGATGGAGCGGATGCTGCTGCAGGCGCAGAAGATGGATGCGCTGGGCACGCTGGTTGGCGGTGTGGCGCACAATTTCAATAACATGATCGCCGGCATTACCGGCAAGACCTACCTGGCCGAGCGCAGTACCGACGATCCGAAGGTGCTCGGTTTCCTGCGGGAGATCGACCAGATCAGCCAGCGCGCCGCGGATATCGTCCGGCAACTGCTGCTATTTTCGCGCGAGGTGCATCAGGAGAAACAGCATGTGAACCTGACCACCCTGTTCCAGTCGGCCTGCCGGACGGCGCGCTTCGGTGTGCCCGAAAACATCGCCTTCGAGACCCGTTTCTGCAAGGAGGATCTCATCGCCTATGCCGACGCAGCGCAGCTCGAGCAGGTGCTGATCAACCTGATCAACAATGCGCGCGATGCCTGCATGGGCCAGCCGAATCCGCGCATCACGGTCAGCCTGAAGCGGCTGAGCTGGGAGTCGTTCACGCAGCGGGACAAGTTCAAGATCTGCGCCTCGGAGATCGCCTGCCTGGAGGTCGAGGATACCGGCATTGGTATCCCGGAGGCGGAGATCGAGCACATTTTCGATCCGTTTTACACCACCAAGGAGGCGGGAGCGGGGACGGGGCTGGGGCTCTCCATGTCCTACGGCGCCATCGAAAGCCACGGCGGTGTCATCGACGTGCAGAGCACGGTCGGCAAGGGAACCCGTTTCGTGGTGGGGATACCGATCGTCAACGAAGAGCTCATCCCTGTCATGCCCGAAACCGCGACGGAAGTGGTCGTGTCTTCCAGCTCCGCCGACCTGCTGGTGATGATCGTCGACGACGAGGAGATGATCCGTTCCACCCTGTCCCAGATCCTGCAGAGTCTGGGCTACAAGGTCATCACGGCGACCAACGGTCAGGAGGCGTGCGACCTGTTCGACCAGCATGGCGAGCGGATCTCGCTGGTCATGACCGATCGGGTGATGCCGAAACTGGATGGCGAAAGGGCACTGGAGCAGATGCGCCGGACCCGCCCCGAGCTGCCGGCCATTATCATCAGCGGCTACTCCTCGGAAGAGAGCGATCTCGACGATATCACCAAACTGGTCAGCAAGCCGTTCCGCATCGCCAAGATCAGCAAGGTGGTGAGTGAGTTGCTGCAGAAACCGGCGAAGACCACGCCTCCGGTTCACCGCTAAACGGTCTTACGTGGCCACCGGGGCATCCGGCTCCGGCAGGCGGTTCGCATGCCGGAGAATACCGGGACTTATGCTTCCGATTCGGATTCCTTTTGCAGCAATCTGTCGACGGCCTGCAGCAACTCCTCCATGCCGAATGGCTTGGTGATGATGGCCGAGCGGTCGAGTTCGTCGGCGCTGTGTTTGCGGATGACCTCGCGGTCATAACCCGTGATGAAGATGACCGGCACATCCGGCCGGATCTCCCGGATGCGTTGAGCCGCCGCCACACCATCAAGGCGCGGCATCAGCACGTCCAGAACGACGAGGTCCACCTGTTTCGGGTCGGCAAGGAAGGTCTCGACGGCATCGAGGCCGTTGTCAGTGGCGATGACTTCGAACTCCTGCAGTTCCAGCGAACGCCGCATCACGTCGCACAGGGCGGTTTCGTCGTCGGCGACAAGGACGGTCTGGTGCCGTTTCGACGTTGCCGGGCCGGTACTTTGCGGGAGGGGGGGGCGCTTTTCTGCACCGACATTCGCCAGCGGCAGGTAGATGCGGAACGTGCTGCCTGTCCCGGCCCGGCTTTCCACGTCGATCATGCCGTGATGCGACTGGATGGCGCCGAGGATCATCGACAGACCCAGCCCGCTGCCTTTGCCGACTTCCTTCGTCGTGTAGAACGGATCGAAGATGTGCGGCAGGTCTTTCTCGGCAATGCCGGTGCCGTTGTCGGTGACCGTAAGGCAGGCATAGGCCGATTGTGTCGCTTCCGGATAGCGCAGCTTGAGCTTCCGGTCCATGTTGGCCCGGTTCAGCGAGATGGTGATTACAGGTTCGGGATGGTTGGCCACGGCGTCGACTGCATTGCTGACCAGGCCGCTGACGATCTGGCCGAGCAGATCAGGGTCACCCTCCGTCGCAACATCCCCGGCCGCGATATCCACATTGAAGCGGTATCTGCTGGGAAGCAGCTTTCTGGTTTCTTCGACCTTTTGACGAACCAGAGGTGCCAGCGGAACCTGTTGCAGCCGCAGGAATCCCTGTCGCGAGAAGGAGAGCAGTTGCTGTACGATTCCTGCCGCACGCTCGGCCTGTTTTTCGATCACCTGCAGCTTCTCTGCCACGGCCTCGGGCGAATCGGTGCCAGCCAGATAGACGTTGCCGATGATGCTGGCCAGGATGTTGTTGAAATCGTGGGCGATGCCGCCGACCAGCGTCCCGATAGCCTGCATTTTCTGGGATTCCCTGAATTTCATCTCCAGCTTCAGCTCGTCGGTCAGGTCGCGGATCACCACGGTCACCAGCATGTCGCCGCCCAGCGTTACACGGCTGAGACCGATGGAGACGGGAAAGAGGCTGCCGTCCTTGCGGCAGCCATCCAGGCGGCGTCCCTGTCTGATGCCGTGGGCATTCGGCATTTCGAGGTATTGTTGCGGCTGCTCGCCATTCCGTTCGCGGTAGTCGGTTGGCACGAGCCGATCAATCGACTGCTCCAGCAGTTCGCCGGGCTCGTAGCCGAACATGCGGGTCGCCTGCCGGTTCACCATCCTGATGCGACGATCGCGGCCGACGATGACGATGCCGTCGGGGGCCGCATCCAGCAGTTCGCGGTATTTGTTCTCGCTTTCGGCGACAGCCTTGAGGTGCTTCAGCGTCTCGCGCTGGCTGCGGCTTAGCGATGCGACCACGTAGATGGCGATAGCCATCGATACCAGGATGATGCCGGCCAGCAGCAGGTTGATCAGCAGCAGGGCCTGGTCCGAATCCTCCTTCGAGCCGCGATGAAAGGTATCGGCCTGGTTCGCGGCATAGTCGGTCAGCGCCTGCATCTGGACGTTGAGCTGCTGGACGTAGTGCGTGTTTTCCTGCATGGCGCCGGCGATATCGGTCTCGCTGTGCGGCTGGCCGGCGAGGGCGATGAGACGGTCGCGCAGCGGTTTCCAGCTCAGATAGGTCTGGCGGGCCTGACGAATCTGCTCCTGATCACCGAGCGCCCGCTCGAGAACCAGATCGAACAGCGATTGCATCTGTTGTTGGTCGCGGTCGAGTTGATCACGAAGTTGGCGAATTTCCGCCGTCGAACCGGAGGTGGCGATGATCAGGAGATCCCGCTGCATGCGGCTGAGCAGCGTGTTGATGTCGCCGACGGCGATACTCATCGAGAAGGGGTGGTGGTAGATATTCTCGGTGACCTGCTCTTGCGACTTGATGGAGTGCACCGCGAAGGCGCCCAGCAGGGCCATGAACAGGATCATAATGGTAAATGAGACGATGACCCCGCGATTGTGTTGCATCCAGCCCCCCTTCCTAGGCGTCCGCACCGAGTTTGCAGAATGTATCACGGTTAATTTAGCACGACATCAACGAAATTTCAGCCGGCCGCCTCCGGCAAACGGGCTACAGGCGGATGTCGAGTGCCTCTGCGGCGCGGTTGGCCTTGTCGCGAGCCGTTTCGATGCTGTCGCCGAGTGCCAGGGTCACGGCCATGCGCCGCTTGCCGGCAACGCGCGGCTTGCCGAACAGGCGCAGCTGCGTGTCCGGCTCGGCGAGTGCCAGGTCGACGTTGCCGAAACCGACGCATTCGGAGTCTCCCTCAGCCAGCACTGCCGTCGAGGCGGCCGGGCCGAATTGCCGGATGGCTGGAACAGGCAATCCGAGAATCGCGCGAGCATGCAGGGCGAATTCGGATAAATCCTGCGAGATCAGGGTTACCATGCCGGTATCGTGCGGACGCGGTGATACCTCGCTGAACCAGACCTTGTCGCCTTTGACGAACAGCTCGACCCCGAAGATGCCGCGGCCACCCAGCGCACCGGTAACCGCCATGGCAATGCGCTGCGATTCGGCGAGTGCGGCCTCGCTCATCGGCTGCGGCTGCCAGGATTCGCGGTAGTCGCCGTCGATCTGCAGATGGCCGATCGGTGCGCAGAACGTGGTGCCGCCGGCATGGCGCACGGTCAGCAGCGTGATCTCGTAGTCGAAATCGATGAAACCCTCGACGATCACCTTGCCCTTGCCTGCACGGCCGCCCTGCTGGGCATATTGCCAGGCGACTTCGATCCCCGATGTTTCCCGGATGACGCTCTGGCCCTTGCCGGAAGAGCTCATGATCGGCTTGACGACGCAGGGCAGGCCGAGCTCGCTGACTGCTGCGCGGAATTCGCTTTCGCTGGCAGCAAAACGGTAGGGCGATGTGGCCAGCCCCAGCTCTTCGGCGACAAGTCTACGGATGCCTTCGCGGTTCATGGTCAGTTTCGTGGCGCGCGCGGTGGGGATTACCGTGAAGCCCTCAGCCTCCAGCCCCAGCAGCGTGTCGGTGGCGATCGCCTCGACCTCCGGCACGATGTAGTGCGGTTTCTCGGCTTCGATGACGGTGCGCAGCGCGGAACCGTCCAGCATGTCGACGACATGTGCACGGTGCGCCACCTGCATGGCCGGGGCATTGGCATAGCGGTCGACGCCGATCACCTCGACACCGAGACGCTGCAGTTCGATCACCACCTCCTTGCCCAGTTCACCGCAGCCGAGAAGCAGTACGCGCACGGCGGAAGCTGTCAGCGGTGTGCCGATCGCTACACTGTTCATTCCAGTCCTGGCGGCACGTTCTCTTCCAGATAGGTATATCCCTTCAGGCCGAGACGGTAGTAATTGAGGAAGGCGGTTGCCTCGCGGGCGGAAAGCAGACCCCGGGTACGAGCCTCCTGCACCTGCCGGCGCATGCGATCCATCAACGTGGCTTCGTGGAACTGCACGTACTCCAGTACCTCGGCGACCGATTCGCCCTCCACGACCTGCTCCAGTTCGTAGATGTCGCCGTCCATGCGGATATGGACGGCGTGCGTGTCGCCGAACAGGTTGTGCAGGTCGCCGAGGATCTCCTGATAGGCGCCGGCCAGGAAGATACCGATCAGGTAGGAGTCGTTGTTGGCCACCGGATGCAGCGGCAGGGTCTGCGAAATGCCGGACTCGATCGGGAAATGGGCGAGCTTGCCGTCGGAGTCGCAGGTGATGTCGACCAGGATACCCTGCCGGGTCGGTTCCTCGTTCAGCCTGTGGATCGGCATTACCGGGAAGACCTGCTTGATCGCCCAGGCATCGGGCAACGACTGGAACAGCGAGAAGTTGCAGAAGTAGCGGTCGGCCATCTGGGTCTCGATGTCCGGCAGTTCCTGCGCCAGCATCTCGCTGTCCATGACCTTCATCATGTGCGAGGTGATCGTCCAGTAGATGGCGTCGCCCAGCGCCCGCTCGGTCAGCGAACAGTGGCCGAGTGTGAAGAGCTTGTTGATGTCCTCGCGCAGCGCCACCGCATCGTGCAGCGCCTCGCGCGGGTCCATGCTGTCGATGTCGCGCAGGGTCGACCAGAGTTGCCGAAGCGGCAGCGGCGCATCCTTGGCCGGGTGTTCCGGCGTGATGTCGCGCTTGCGCTGCGAGATGCCGAGCAGGTCGATGATCAGTACGGCGTGGTGCGCGACCAGTGCCCGGCCCGATTCGGAAATAATGTTGGGATGCGGCAGCTTCTCCTCGTCGCAGATGGTTTTCATCGTCCAGACGATGTCGTTGGCGTACTCCTGCAGCGTGTAGTCCACCGAGGTGGCGGCACCCGAAACGGAGCCGTCGTAGTTCACGCCGAGGCCGCCGCCGACGTCCATGAATTCGATCGGGGCACCCAGCTTGCAGATCTCGGCATAGAAACGTGCCACTTCCTGCATCGCCTGCTTGATGTAGCGGATCTGCGGAACCTGGCTGCCGATATGGAAATGCAGCAGGCGCAGCGAGTCGAGCATGCCGGCCGCCTTCAGCGTATTGACCGCTTCCAGCAGTTCCTCGGCACCCAGTCCGAACTTCGATTTGTCACCGCCGGAGTCCTCCCATTTGCCCTTGCCGGAGGAGGCGAGGCGGCAGCGCAGTCCGATCAGCGGCGTGACGTTCAGCCGTTTCGCCGCCTGCAGGATCAGCTGCAGTTCGTTGGGCTTTTCGACGACGATGAACACGCGCTTGCCCATCTTCACGCCCATCAGTGCCAGCTCGATGAATTCACGGTCCTTGTAGCCGTTGCAGATGATCAGACCCTCGACATCCTCGAGCATGGCCAGTGTGGCGTGTAGCTCGGGCTTGGAGCCCGCTTCCAGGCCCCAGTTGAATTCGGCACCGAACTCGATGATCTCCTCGATCACCTGCCGTTGCTGGTTGACCTTGATCGGGTAGACGCCGTAGTAGCGCCCCTCGTAGCCCGACTCCTCACGGGCGATGGAGAAACGCTGGAAGATCTGTTCCATGCGGCGCCTGAGCATGTCGGAAAAGCGGAGCAGCAGCGGCGGATAGAGATCGCGCGATGCCAGATCGTCGCACAGCAGTTTCAGATCGATGCTGTGCTCGCCGTCCGGAATGGCATCGACGTTGCCGGCCGCATTGACGCTGAAGTAGCCGCGTCCCCAGCCGTCGACCTGATAGAGGCGGGCGGCATCCTCGATGCCCCAGGCCTGCCGGCCCTCATCCATGCTGCTGTCCTGTCGCTCGGTCATTGCTGCCACCTCGTCTTGATTGAGCCCGAACTGTGGCAGTTGTGGTTGCGGATAGGAAGGCCTCGCGGCGGCTGCGGGCGAACGATTCTTCCCGTGTTCAGAGCGGGCCGTGGCCGGAAAGCAGCGCCTCGCATTCCTTCAGCAGCGCCTTGCGCTGCAGCAGTAGTGTCAGCCGGTTGCC
>DATLWR010000080.1:0-2875 GCA_035576205.1 Mariprofundaceae bacterium | reverse complement strand
AAACGATATTGCCGAGTTCGGTTGTCTGTTTGCGAAGGGCGTGGCCGCAGAAGATGCGCTGTATGCCGTAGACTCCGGAGGTGTCACCTCTATTGATTCTCTTTCTGCCCCATATTGCCGATTTGGTTGTTTTGGCATCACTGGATCGAATGGCGCGTTTGAACGTGCCCCAGTCCATGCCACGTGGCACCTCGGCGTGAATGATCCCGATCCTGTAGCCACTCGCCTCCTCGACTTCAATGGCGACCGGCAATTTCCGATAGGCCTCGACATGCTCCTTGCGCTCTTCGGGAGTCAGTTTGGCCCACCAGCCGCGCCCCTTGATCTTTGAGAACATCTTGAGCCAGGGGGAGTCCCGGAAGCCGAATTTGGAATGGAACTTGATCAGCATCTCTTCATGGTTTCCGCGTACGGCATAAACCCATGGCTTGGACAGAAAGGCGAGAGCCTTGCGGGAGTCCGGTCCCCGGTCGACCAGGTCTCCCACCATGAAAAGGCGGTCCCGGGATTTGTCGAACTCGACCTTTTTCAAGGCATCTTTAAGTGTTTTGTAATCCCCGTGGATATCACCGACCACGTAATCGCGGCCACTGGTATTGCAGGAGAGCTCAAGAACCGAATCAACCATTACCCACCTCCCGTAACGAAACAGCGGAGTGCTTATAGGGGATGATTATTCGCCGTCACGGTGATGTATCTGTGGGCAAAGACACATTTATTTGCTGGTGAACGGATGCGGGGCTGTAGCCATCCTGGAGGAGGAGAATGGTGCGTGGTCAGATCATTCCTCGCCGTCGCCATGCCGCGGCAATAAAAAAAGAGGCCCTTGCGGGCCTCTTCTTCCGGCAATCAGCCGATTACATGTTGGCAGGCGTGGATGCCGGGGCTGCCGGTTGCTCGGCAGGCTCGGACGACTCGTTCTGCTCCGATGCTTCGCCCTGCTCGGCAGGCTTGGCTGCCGGCTCGGCCTGTTCAGCCGGAGCGGCGGACTGCTCGGCCGGGGTGGTGACAGCAGCGTTGTCACCGGCCTGATCGTCCTGGTCGCGATCGCATGCGGTCAGGCTCAGCGAGACTGCCGCCAGCATGGCAAGGGCTAGCACATGGATGTTTTTCATATGTTCCTCAGAGAAAAAGGTGCAGTGCACCCGAATGGGCCCGTCAGGGTCGAGACGCACAGTATGCTTCCCCATGTGGCCGTCAATGGGGTGGTGTGCCGGTTCGGCACGCCTGTATTGGACGCCGATATGATGCATATCTATCCCCATCGCCACGCCACCGATGGTTTCTTCGCCGCTGCGATGGAGCGAGCGCCACAATCTACGAAGTGAGGACTATCGCTGTCGGTTATTAGCCGGTCTGATATTGCTTGATCTATAGTCCTTCTTTTTACAGGAGGGGTTTCATGAGGAAGGTCATCTGGCTGCTTCTAATTTCTATGAGTTCGGTTGCATACGCTGGGGACAATGTTCCAACAGTGGATGAAATGCAGGCTTGGTGGCAAAAGAACTCGGCTGAGAAGATTAACTTTCTTGACCAAGATATAAGAGCTATCCATCTGAGAAATGGAGAAGTGGCGTACTTGGTATCGATTTCAGTTTTTGATCGAGGGAGGAATGATTTCTTCCAGACGGCCTTGGTTAGACCATCGCTTGCCGAAGTGCGGTCACTTGAAGGTACGATCGTAAAGGATGTGGCGGATGTTGTTGATCTGGCCAACGATAATGTCTCGGAGGTTATCGTTAAGAGCTCCGGTTCTGGTCAAGGGTCTGAAATGGGTGAAAGGGGAATAGTTCAGTTCGACGGCTGGGAGCCGGTCATCTTGAGAGAAATATCATTCAGCAATGATTCGGGGTATATCGGACTGGATTTCCATTCTTCTTCGGATGATGTGACTTGGGAGTTTGTCGATTTAGATGGTGATGGAGCGAAGGATCTGGTCGAAACACACGTTGTGAAAGAAGATGATGTGGTGAAATCTAAGCAGATCAATAGATTTGTATTCAAAGACAACAAATTCATCAGTTATACGCAATGATTTGAGCTTGGGTGGGCGGCATCACAATGCCATTTCTGCGGTGTGATAGACTGCGGACATGATGCGATGGGTTGCACGATTCCTTCTGGCGGCAATGCTCGTGGCTCTGGCCGCGATCATGTTCATGTCGCCTTACCAGAGCTGGAAGACCGAACAGCAGGTGAACGACCAGTTCATCAAGATCGCGCCGGATGCCGCCTTGCAGGCGGGATTTGTGAGCACCATGCATGAGCAGCGCTGGGGCAGCTATGCCTTCGTGCACGTGTTTGGCCTGACCCTGCCGCGCGGCTATACCGAGGCGAAAATCAGGGCGCCGATCAAGGTGTTCTACGGCGTGCGCCCCAATCATCTGCATCTGGTGTCGGTCAACGATGGCATCGTGAAGGTGGCCATCGACAAGGTCGACGTGCTGAACGTCGAGACCGAGGCGAAGGGCTTTGAGGTCGAGACCGAAGTCGGCTGGGCGCGGCTCGATGCGATCAGCGGCAAGGAGGCGCGCGATTCGGCGCGCAAGGCCTTCGATATCACCAAGTACAGGGCGGCCGACGGGCTGCTGAGCGGCAAGGTCGTCGACGAGCACGTACGGCAGGCAATCTTGAAGTTCGTCGGCGGTGTCGAGGGAGTCCGCGATGTCGAGCTGGTGCGCAGCGATGAGCTGCAGCCGGCCGGGGAAACTGCCCCGAAATAAGCGGTTAGAACTCGCCGGAGTGCATCCGCCGGATGCGCAGGATATCGGCGAACGCTGCGGCACCGGCCCGCATGCTCACCTTCGAATTCGGCTCGTTCACCCAGCGCACCGGAATCTCCACCGTCTTGAGGCCCAGCTTGTGGGCCAGATAG
>DATLWR010000079.1:0-4458 GCA_035576205.1 Mariprofundaceae bacterium | reverse complement strand
CTTCTCGAACAGCGAAGCCGATTCTCCGGCTTCCGGAGCAGAGGGCTTGCGCAGGTGGCCGATAAGGCCGTATTGCAGCTGCGCCCTGAAATCAAATGCCTGCGGGGAGGGGAGTGTCCCCAGCACCTCTTCCAGCGATGTCGTGCCGTCGATGGCCTTGTTCAGGCCGCTTTCGAACATGGTCAGCATGCCGGCGTAGCGCCCGTCGGTATAAAACTCCGTCCCGGCAGCACCGCTGGCCAGCTTTTCACTCATTTCAGGCGTTACCAGCAGCAGCTCGCCGATCGTTGCCGTACCGCGATAACCGGTCTCCTTGCAGGACGGGCAACCCTTGCCGGAGTAAAAGGTGAAGCCGGATGGAATATGCAGTTGCTGGAGGGTTTTCGGGTGAATCAGCGTCGTACTCTTGCAATCAGGACAAACCTTGCGGATGACCAGTTGCGTGTAGGCAAAGCGCAATGATTCGGCAAGTTGTGCGCGGTCGATGCCCATCCGTAGCAGCCTGGCAATCATTTCACTGATGCCATCGGCCTGGATTCCCAAGATAACCAGGCAGTTGCCCGCGGCTGCCTCGACGGCCATGGCGATGGTCTCCGCATCCGCCACTTCATCGATCGCAATGACGTCGGGCGAATATTTGAGTACGGAAGCAAGTGCTGCCGACTTGGCCATGCCCGTGGCCGGAAATTGCGCCTGCTTGATGCCCGGAATCCTGTCGACAACCAGATCCTCCAGGCTGACGACTCGCCTGCCGGAGGTGCCAAGGAGACGGAGGAATGCACCGATCGTGGTGGATTTCCCGGTACCGGAAGCCCCGGCCACCAGAATCAGCCCCGGACCTGACAATGCCGTCCTGATCGCCGTCTCCATGCCATCCGGCAGTTCCAGTTGTTCCAGCGTCAGCGCCGAAAGCCGCGGATCGATGATGCGGATGGATACGCGTTCGCCGGTTGGCGACGGCTGGAAATGCATCATGAGCCGGAAGGCACGGTCATTGAATCGCAGGCTGGTACCGCCGCGCTGGCTGCTGCCGGTACTCACATCGTCCAGTTTGGCCAGCTTCCTGAATTCGGAAACCACGCTTTCGTGATGTGAGGCGGCAATTCTGAACAGCCGGTATGTGCCTCCCTCGATCCGCAGGCTGATCAGGGATTCATGCTGCATCGGCTCGATCAGCAAATCGCTGGCCCCATAGGCGAGGGCACGGGAGATGATATGGCGGACGAACTTCCCGGCGATGGCGGCATGCGATTGCTGATCGGTGGGTTCGGCCGCCAGACCGCCAACCACCTGCTGCATGCGGGTGGTGTCGAGCAGATCGCTGTTCTCGACAGGCTTGGCCGCCCCCTTGCGGAAAAAGCGGTACAGCCCGCGCTCGAAGTCGTGGGCATAGATAAAGACCGGCTTGACGGGCTTGCGGAAGATATGCCGCAGCATGTCGACGTTGTTAAGGTCGGTCGGATCGATCATTCCGACCACCACTTCCGAACCGCTTTCAACGATGGGGAGGAAATGCCACTGACGGGCCTGTTCCGGCTTGCACATTTTGACCAGTGCGGGGGAAGGGACGATCTTTTCGAGGTTGAGCAGCGGAATCTTGTAGAACGCAGCCAGTGTTTCGGTCACCGCCTTCTGCGTTTCCGGATCGCACTCCTCGAACAGATTCACCAGCAAGGACTTGTGATTGAAACGGCTTTTCAGGGAGGCTTCGTCAATGGCGCCGCTGGAAACAGCCTTCGCATCGATGAGCGCAGTAATCGCCTCTTTTTGCATCAGCCCGGCGTCCCTCCCTCGCTACCCCTGTGGCCGGAAAGCTTGAGTGAATACCCCTACAATGTAAACAGGACTATTGGCCAGGTTTGTCTGCAAGCGCTTTCGCCTTCTGATAAAGCACTTCCTGCTCTTGCAGCGAAAGCGCCTCAAGGCCGTCAGATGCCAGCCGCTCCATGCCCCTGAATCGCTCCGAGAACTTGCGGTTGGTTCGCATCAGCGCCAGTTCGGCATCGATACCGAGTTTACGTCCGAGGTTCACCAGCGTGAACAGGATATCGCCGAATTCGTCTTCCAGACGCTCCGCTTTCGGCATCTTTTCCAGCACCTCGTTCTCGAACTCCGCCAGTTCCTCATGCATCTTTTCCAGCACCTCGGCCGCCTGCGTCCAGTCGAAGCCGACCCGTGCCGCCCGCTGCTGCACTTTCTTGGCATAGGCCAGTGCCGGCAGAGGAGGGATACCGTCCATCAGGCTCTCGCGGTCGCTGTGCTCGGCCTGTTTCAGCTCCTCCCACTGTTTCGACAGGTTTTCCGTTTCCTTGCGGTCGAAAACATGCGGGTGCCGCCGGATCATCTTTTCCACCACCGCCTCGGCGATATCGTGCAGCGAGAAGCGCTGTTGCTCCTTGGCGATGCGGGCATAAAACACGATCTGCAGCAGCAGGTCGCCGAGCTCGATCTTCAGATTGTCCCAGTCCTCGCGGTCGATCGCCTCGAGCACCTCATGCACCTCTTCCAGCGTATAGGTGCGCAGCGAGGAGAGGGTCTGCTTCTGATCCCATGGGCACTCTTCACGCAGAACATCCATTAGAACTTCCAACCTGTCGATAGCGTGGACAATTTTATTAATCCTTTTTTTCATATCTGGGAAGCCTCAAGAGACTTTGAAACGTGTCGGGCAATTGAACTGGCAGAATGCCGACAAGGTGAAAACGAGGGGAAATTCATCGGAGCATTGCAGCAGCCGACCCATCGATACACAACCCCTGTGTGATACCCGAGCATTGGAGTGTAAAGAAAACGTAATATCGCTTGGCCAACAGCAATTGTTCGGCTATCAATTGTCATGCAATGATCCGAGTGCGCCTGATTCCTTCCCTGTTGCTCTGCACACTGCTTGCCGTACCGTGGCAGGCTCGGGCCTCCGGCCTGGACGACCCCTTTGCCACTCGCGCCATGCTGTCACCGCCGCCTGCCGAGCGCGGGGTTTGCAGCAATTTGTCCACGGATAGGGCCATGACCCTTAACGACGTTGTCGAGATCGCCTTGTGCAACAATCCGCAAACACGCGCCTCCTGGGCCGCCGCCCGAATCCAGGCGGCCCGGCTGGGAAGTAGCAAATCTGCCTATCTGCCGACGCTTTCCCTGCAGGGATCGCTATCACGCAACGCCTCGCAAGCGGCCGGTGTGAAAAGCAGCAGCAATCAGGCGCAGGGGTCGCTGTCGGCCAGCTATTTGCTGTTCGATTTCGGCGGCAGGCGCGCCAATCTGGAAAACGCCGAAGAGCTGCTGATCGCCGCCAATGCCACCGACGATGCCACCGTTCAGACGGTCTTTCTCAACGCCGTTCAGGCCTACTACAACCTGTTGTCCGCCCAGGCCAGCGTCGAGGCCAATCGCATCGCCGAAGCATCGGCCCAGGAGAGCCTTGCCGCAGCCGAAGCCAGGTATGCCGCCGGTGCCGCCACACCTGCCGACCGGCTGCAGGCCAGGACAGCCCTGTCGCAGGCGACCCTCAATCGCATCCGCTCCGAAGGCGACGAACGCAATGCCATGGGAAGCCTGGCCAACGTCATGAGCATTGCACTGACTCAGCCATTGCAACTGGCACCGGCAGCGAAGATGCCGCCGGATCTGGTGGTGGAAAAGGATATCGGCCGCCTGATCACATTGGCGCGCGAGCGGCGCCCCGACCTGCAGGCGGCCGATGCGCAGATCAAGGCAGGGCAGGCCAGTGTTGCCGCCGCCAAGGCTTCGGGCATGCCGCAACTGAGCCTCGATGCGACGGCGACGGCAAGCCGTGCTTCAGCAACGGCCGGCAGCAGCAACAGCCGCAACGGCTCAATCGGACTGACGGTGACGGTGCCGCTGTTTACCGGCTTCAACACCACCTATCAGGTGCGTGCTGCCGAAGCGCAACTGGAGAACAGTATCGCCAGCCGCGATCAGCTGGCCAACCAGATCGCCCTGCAGGTTTGGCAGGCCTACCAGACGATGCAGACCAACAGCCAGGCGCTGCGTACGGCGGATGACCTGGTCGCTTCGGCCGAGGCATCGGAAAGGGTCAGTCTCGGGCGCTACAAGGCGGGGGTGGGCAATATCCTCGACGTACTGACGGCGCAAAGCGCACTGGCCAGCGCCAGGCAGCAGCAGGTAACGGCGAGGTACAACTGGAATACGGCCCGCTTTGCGCTGGCACAGGCCATCGGCCTGCTCGACCTGACCGCCCTGCGTGCCACCGGTGGTACCGATCAGAACTCAGTGGGACAATAAGTTATGGAATTGATGCATTTTATTCGCGGCAAGGCCATCCTGATCATGGCCGTCATGATCATACTCGGCGGTTCCGGCTACTATTTCTGGCCCAGGCAGGTGCCGCTTTCCCAACAGTACGTAACAGCAACGGTGGAAAAGGGGGCGCTCACACAAACCGTATCGGCCAACGGCGCACTGAATCCCGTCGTGCTG
>DATLWR010000078.1:0-6163 GCA_035576205.1 Mariprofundaceae bacterium | reverse complement strand
AAGCACAGATTGTAGTTTAAGGGTTCTGCAACTGTAACTGGGGAGCAGAATGAATGTCCGCTTTTGGCCGAAAGCAGACGTTCGGTCAGATTAATTTTCTCAATAGATCTATGCGGATCGGCATCAGGAAGTTGGCGCCGTTCGGGCCCATGAAGGATTCGAACTTCGTTTTGACCTGCGCGTAGAGCTCGTCGGAGAGCTGGTGGTGGGTGTGCGTCACCCTGAGGATTTTCGCCTCGAAGTCGGCGAAATCGTCGAAATGCATCGGTGAGTTGAAGAACACTTCCTTTTCAAGGGTCAGAACATTGCTATCGACGGCGCGCTTCACCGCCTCGAAGGCGGCGCGGCGAACCTGCTCCTCGTTATGGAACATTCTTAGAATCTCGTTGAAATCGCCGGCGAAGACGGGTTCCGAGATGTAGGCGTGGCCGCCCGGCTTCAGCACGCGGTGAATCTCCAGCAGCGCCTGATCCATCAGCTCCAGCGGCACGTGGTGTAGCGACTTGAACATGAAGGCGACGTCGAAGCTTTCATCCGGGAAGGGGATGTCCTCCGCACCGGCCATGATGAACTCGACGTTCGGCAAATCGTCGATGGCCAGATGGTTGTGGTGCTGGATCGAGTCCACTTCCAGCGCCTTGATCTGCCGGTCATGCCCCTCGCTGGCGATGGCGCGGGTGATCTCCGCCTTGCCGCAGCCGAGCTCGATGATCGCCTTGCCGTCCAGTTGCAGCAGTTCGTTCCAGATCTCCCGCTCGGGGCAGCTGCGTGCGATGTGCTCTTCGGCAAGCTTCATGATCGGTGAGGGTAGGGGAGCCCGGCGATAAAGAAAAGGCCGGCAGGTTGCCCCGCCGGCCTTCAAACGGTCGGGTATCGGTCAGATGGCGTGCGCCTGCTGGATGCCGGCCAGATACCAGGTCGGGTCGTCCGACTTCGGATCGTGACGGAATACCCAGGTCTCGTTGACCTCGTGAGTGACTTCACCGGCCAGCGAGCCGTCGGCACGAATCTCCTGCTCGCGCAGCATGGCGGTGAACTCGACGGCTGCCCATTCGTAGTCCGACTCGACCCAGCTGTCGGCGATCGCCGCGTTCAGCATGCCGACTTCGTTGTGCGTGCGCATGTCGGCCATCATCTGCATGTCCTGCTCGATCTTGTCGGCCACGGCCGGCGTGCAGAAGCGGCGGATGTCGTCCACGTCGCGCGCATCCCACGCCTTCTGCATGCGCACGAAGATGTCGCGGGCGGCTGCCAGGAAGTGCTGTTCGTCGATCGCCGGACGCACGGCGCGCATCGTCGGCTGCTGGCTCTCCCAGCTCTGGCCACTTGCCGCCTGGCCCGACCAGGCCATGGCCTCTCTTGGAGCAGCGCTGCGGCGCAGGAAATGGATGACCAGGAAGATCAGGCCGCCGATCACCAGAATGTCGAACAGGTTGATGCCGTTGAAGGCACCGCCGAAGAGCAACGCACCGAGCAGGCCTCCCATGACCAGTCCGCCGAGCATGCCCATGAAGCCGGGACGCGAGGCCCCGCGCTGGTTGGCCATCGCCGGCTGCTGCGGCGTGGCCTGACGCTGCGAATAGCTCGGCTGCATGCGCTGCTGGCCGAAACTCGAGCCGCCGCCGAATCGTTTGGCATCGGCGTTGTCGGCGAGGCCGAGCAGCGACAGGCCTAGAATGGTGGCCATGGCAAGGGTGAGCAGTTTCTTCATTGTGATTCAGTCTCCGTTGTATGGGATCTCATCGTAAGCGAGCTGGCTGAGCCGGGCCCGGAAGGCTGCTCGGCGCAGCTTGTGATCCTTGATGCTTTTCACGTCGCTGGCAACCCTGCGCATGTCGGCGAAACCGATGCCCTTCGGCTTCGGTCTGGCCTTTGTCGGCGCGACTCCGGCACCGGGGATGACGCGGGTGCGGATTTGCGCCAGCTCCTTGACCCGGCAGTGGGTGTAGCAGGCCTGGCGAATCTCCTGATGCAGGAAGCGGATCTGCTGCGCCATGATCGCATGATCGACGCCGACCAGCAGGCGGCTGCCGCCATCGGGTAGCGGTTCCAGCAGCACGGGCTCGGTGCGGGCGGCCATCATCGGTCCGACGATCGACGGCCAGGCACGGCGCAGTTTCGCCAGGTTGGCCAACAGCTGCATCTGATCCGCTCCGAGTACCTCGGCAAGCCCAGCATGCAGCGTATGCAGCTGCGAACGGCTGCGTGACCGGTCTCTCATGCCTTAGAAGGGGAGCTTCTTGCCACCCAGGATGTGCACATGCAGATGGAAAACCTCCTGCCCGCCGCCTTCGCGCACATTGATGATCACACGGTAGCCGGCTGCGAGATTCAGCACCTCATCGGCGATATCCCTTACGCGATCCATGAGCAGGCCCAGCAGGAACGGGTCGTCGACGTCGGCGAACGTTTCGTGGTGCTCCTTCGGCACCACCAGTACATGCGTCGGTGCCTTCGGATGGATGTCCTTGAAGGCCAAGACTTCGTCGTCCTCGTAGACCTTGGTGCAGGGGATGCTTCCCTCGATGATCTTGCAGAACAGGCAGTCGCTCATCATTTGCTCCTAGAAGCCTTCTCTTCGTGGCCGGAGAGGCCGAAGCGGCGATCCAGCTCGTAGAGGACATCGTCGGCGGTGAGGCCGCGCTCGGCCAGCATGACCAGGGTGTGGAACCACAGATCGGCGGTTTCGTAGATGATCTTGTCGCGATCGCCGTTCTTGGCGGCAATGATCGTCTCCACCGCCTCCTCGCCGACCTTTTCGAGGATCTTGTCCAGTCCCTTCGCATACAGTGAGGCGACATAGGAGGTTTCCGGGCTGTGCGACTTGCGCACCTCCAGCACTTCGGTCAGTTCCTTCAGGACATCCTTGCTCGTGTTTTTGCTCATAGCTGCGGTGCCTCGATGATTTGCCAGTGGTCGCCGTCGAGCTGGCGGTAGAAGCAGGATTGGCGATTGGTATGGCAGGCAGGGCCCGTCTGCTCCACCTTCAACAGCAGCGTGTCGCCGTCGCAGTCGAGGAATATGTCGACGACCTTCTGCACGTGGCCGCTCGATTCTCCCTTTTTCCACTGTTTCTGACGCGAGCGGCTGTAGTAGTGGGCGTAGCCGGTGGCCAGTGTTTGTTCGACCGCTGCGGCATTCATCCAGGCCATCATCAATACGCGCCCCGAAGATGCATCCTGGGCTATGGCCGGTACGAGCCCGGCCTCGTTGAATTTGATGTCGTTCAGCAGGCTCATAGAACGCGCCCATCCCCACAGGAAGTGGGGCGGGCGAATGCAAATGAGCCCGTAAGCGAAGCAAGACCACGCTCTTGCGAAGCGGTCAAGGCGAAAGACAGGACGTCTGAAGCCATGTCAAACAATCTTCGCCAAGGCGCGGCCGGCAGCTGCGATGGTGGCTTCGATGTCGGCATCGGAGTGTGCCGCCGACACGAAGGCTGCTTCGAACTGCGACGGGGCGAGGTAGACGCCCTCGTCGAGCATGGCGTTGAAGAAACGCCCGAAGAACTTCAGGTCGCAGCCGCAGACGTCCTGGTAGTTGTTGCACTTCTCCGCTTCGGTGAAGAAGACGGTGAACATCGAGCCGAAACGGTTACCTGTCGCCGCGACACCGGCTGCCTTGCAGCCCGCCAGCAGGCCGTCGAACAGTTGCGCCGATTTTACTTCCAGATCCTCGTAGAAGCCGGGGGTGCGCAGCCGTGTCAGCGTCTCGAGCCCGGCGCGCATGGCCAGCGGATTGCCGGAGAGGGTGCCGGCCTGGTAGACCGGACCGTCCGGGGCAATCTTGCGCATGATTTCCTCGCGGCCGCCGTAGGCGCCGACCGGCAGGCCACCGCCGATGATTTTGCCGAGGCAGGTCAAATCCGGGGTGATGCCGAAGCGCTCTTGCGCACCGCCGGCAGCGATGCGGAAGCCGCACATCACCTCGTCGAAGATCAGCAGGGTACCCTCGGCATCGCAGATGTCACGCAGGGCTTGCAAAAAACCGGTGGAGTGGAGGTCCATGACGCCGGTGTTGCCCGGCACCGGCTCGACGATGATGCAGGCGATTTCGCCCTTGTTGGCGGCGAACAGCGCCTTCACCGCTTCGATGTCGTTGAACGGGGCGGTCAGCGTCAGCTTGGCATAGTCGGCCGGTACGCCGCCGGAATCGGGCACGCCGAAGGTGGCGGCACCCGAACCGGCCTTGACCAGCAAGCCGTCGGCATGGCCGTGGTAGCCGCCCTCGAACTTGACGAACTTGTCGCGGCCGGTGAAGCCGCGCGCCAGGCGCAGGGCGCTCATCGTCGCCTCGGTGCCGGAATTGACGAAACGGACCACCTCGATGGAGGGCACCATGTCGATCACCAGCTTCGCCAGCTCGATCTCCAGTTCGCACGGCGCGCCGAAGCTCATGCCGAGTGCCGCAGTCTCCTGCACGCCGCGCAGCACGTCCGGATGCGTGTGGCCGAGGATCATCGGGCCCCAGGAACCGACGTAGTCGATGTAGACGTTGTCGTCGACGTCCCAGATGCGCGATCCCTGCGCCTGCGAGATGAAGCGTGGGGTGCCGCCCACACCCTTGAAGGCGCGGACCGGCGAATTGACGCCGCCCGGCAGCAGCTTGCGCGCCAATTCGAAATCAGTTTGTGAGTGTTGAATGCCAGTCATGAACCATCCTCGTCCCGAAATGTCCGGGGACGTTAGGAAGCCGGCTGGTTGATGTCAACGCCGGCCGGCTTCCTTCATGTCAGTATCGATTTTTAGCGGTGGCTGACCCACGCATCATGGATGCCGAGTTGCCGTGACAGCTCGTCACTGCCTGCCTTGGCGGCCTCTTCGCTCGGGAAATGGCCGGTACGGATGCGATACCAAGGCTTGCCGTCGATCTCCACGCGGACCGCTTCCGCCTCGACGCCCTTCGCCTTGAGTTGCTGCACCTCGTCGAGTGCCGCCGATTCGGAAGCAACGGAGGTGAGGTTGATGACCCAATCATCCGTTGCCCCGGCAGTCGCACCGGCAGCGGCAGGGGCCGCCGATTGCGTCGGAGCCGGTGTGGGCGCCGGAGCGGGCTTGGGTTTGGCCGGCTTTGGTGCTGGCCGCGGTGCGTTATGCTTGCTGTTTTTCGCGGCGAGGTCCGACACCACACCCGTCAGGGTACCCAGCTGTTGCTCGAGATCGGCCGTTTTCGCCTGCAGCGCATCGATCGATTGATCCTGGCGGGCATTGGCCGCATCGGGATGGGCGCGTCCGCTGAGTGCAGCGACACGGCTTTCCAGCTGGTCGATGCGGTCCATGGTCTGCAGCGTCAGCCAGCCGACACCTCCGGCTGCGGCGATACCGAGCAGCGCAAGGAAGATGGCGAAGCCGCTGCCGCCCCGCTTGGCTGCGGGCTGGGCAACTGCCGCGACAGGTTCCGGAGCATGGTGGCGGGCGGGTGCCTCGGTCAGGTCGTCGGGCTTGGTGGTAATGAAATCGCGCTCAGCAGCCTTAATGGCTTCGACCTCTTCCTCTTCCTCGTACTGATCCTGGAATGGCGACTCCCTGGAAATGGAATCTTCGGTCACTGCCGGCGACGGTTCCTCTATCATGAATTCGTTGGCCTCGAGATCGGCCGCGGACTCGGGCAACTCATCCGCTTGCGTCAGCAGGACCTTGTTGGCGGTTTCCGGCGTTGCCTCGCCGAACAGGAATGCATTCTCCTCCAGGGCAGTAAAGTCGCCTGTTTCCAGGTCGAGGTCCGGCTGTGCAGGTGCTGCGGGCGCTTTCGGCTTTTCGCTCTCGAGCAGTTCCTCTCTTTCAAGTTCGGCCGTTTCGCTCGCCAGTTCATCGAGTGCAGCCAGAAGGTCATCTTCTTCCCGGGTCACCGGACGGGCAGGCTCGATCGGGGCGGCAGCGCTGGTGTCGACCTCTTCGAGGAAGGATGCATCCAGTTCCGAAAGATCCAGCATATCGAGCCCTTCGGCAGCCGGCGCCGGTTCGGCGGGTTTGGCGGCAACCGGTTCGCCTGCGGTTTCCTCGAGTTCGGTCGGTAGCAGGAATTCGTCGAGTTCATCCAGCGACAGGGCGGCTCCCATATCGGCTGGCTCCGGCATACTCGGGGCAGCAGGTTTGGCCGGTTGCGGCGGGGTCGGCCTTGCAGCCTGGGGGGCGGCAGGCTTCGCCGGTTGCGGGGTCGGTCT
>DATLWR010000077.1:0-5241 GCA_035576205.1 Mariprofundaceae bacterium | reverse complement strand
CCAGTTGCCGCGGAAGATTTTCGAATCGCCGGAAAGTTGCGTGAAGTCGACACCGTCGAGCGGTCTTTCCGTGTATTCCACGACCGAGCGCATGCGTATCTTGAAAAAGAGAACCTGTTCGTCGGCAACCCGGTCGACCTTGACCTTGTCATCCGATTCGCGGACGGCGGATGACGCGACCACACCGGGCAACTGTTTCGCCGCATCGTAGTCGGTCAGGTAATGGTATGCCGCGCACCGCGACAGCGTCGTATCGAAGCTGGCCGTCAGTTCGTAGCGGTTGCCGTTCCTATGAACATCCACCTGCATGTCGGTTGCCTGCTCTGCGGCTGCGGCAGCCGTCGACAGCAGGAGCGACGTCCAGAACAGGAAGGATTTTATCATGAACCGACTTTCTACCCGCCATGCATGACGTCCGTATGACAGCTCTTGTGGCTTGATCTCATGACCCGGTTTCATGACGGTTGCACAGACGATGCCGGCTTCTTTAGTCTATCTTTTAACTGGCCTGGTCATGCCGGCAGGTGCAGGTTCGGGCCATGGCGGCGATGCCGCGCGGAGTGAATCTCCGGGCGGTTCCGCGAACAAGCCGTTGTCGGAGGGAGCGTTGGAAAATCCGCAAGAGCAGAAAAGCGAGCTCAAGGTTTCTCTCCGGTTGCTGAGCGGTGTGGAGCATGACGGTCGTCTGATCAAGTTCTCGCCGCAAATGCAGCGCCTGCCATTGCTGGTGGATAACGGCGTGAAGTATTTCGATGCACCGGAAATCGCCTATATCGGCTTTTTCCCGCCCGAGGAGGGCAAGGCCTCGCCGTCGAAGCCGGATAAGCTGCAGGAGATGATTGTCCACACGCTGGTCGGTCAGCAGTTCCGGGTACAGATGGCCGAGAAGCGGCAGTACGAGAACGGTTTTTTTGCCTTTGCCGTCAGCAAGGATGCGCGCTTCGACCACTTCTTTTTCTACGACCACGGCCTGCGCAGCGTCGAACATCCGAAACCGATCGGCCAGTCGCTGATCGAGGCGAAGGTCATCTCGCCCCGTGAGGTGCAGCTGGCGCTGGAGAAGCAGCGCAGCATCCACGAGAAGCACCTGGGCGATATCCTCGTCGAGCAGCACAAGGTGGATCAGGCCGATGTCGACCGGGCGCTGGAGAAGCAGCGCACGGAACCGAAACGGATCGGTGCCATCCTGATCGAGTCAGGACTGATCAACGAGGACGACCTCCAGCAGGCGCTGGCCGAGCAGTCCCGGAACCAGGCTCTCAAGATCGGTGGCGTGCTGGTCAAGATGGGGCTGGTCACCGAAGTGGAACTGATCTCGGCGCTCGCCGACAAGTTCCACCTGCCGTTTGTCGATCTCGATAACTATGTCATCAATCCCGCTGCCTTCGAGCAGATCGATGTCGAACTGCTGGAACACTTCCAGGTGCTGCCGATCAATACCGACGAACATACGCTGACGCTGGCCAGCTCCAACCCGCTGGATTTCGAGGCATTCGATGCCATCCGCTTCCAGACCAAAAAGCGGATCGTCGAGGTGCTGGCGACGCCGACCCAGATCCAGAAGGCGGTCCGCCAGATGGCCGCGGTCGGGACCGACGAGGAGAGCGACGGCATCTGGGTCGAGCAGATTCCCGGCGAAGAGGAGGAGAGCGCCTACAACGAGGCGCTGGAGCTGAAGGCGGCCGAGGCGTCGCCGATCGTCCGGCTGGTCAACAAGATCCTGATGACCGGTATCCGCAAGGGCGCCTCCGACATCCATCTGCTGCCGCAGTCGGAGCACCTGCTGCTGCTGTACCGCGTCAACGGCGATCTCAGGCAGGAGATGGAGCTGGAGAAGTGGGTGCAGCGGCGCGTGATCTCGCGCATCAAGGTGCTGTCGGGCATGAATATCACCGATCACCGGGTGACCCAGGACGGGCGCATGATGGTGCGCCACGAGGGCGGTATCGTGGAGTTCCGCGTCTCATGCATCCCCAATGCCTACGGCGAATCGATCGTGATGCGCGTGCTGGGCAAGGAGATGGCCAGCGACCTGGAGATGCTGGGGCTCAGCGAAAGGGATCGCCAGCGGCTCGCCATGATCGTGCGCAAGCCGCATGGCATGGTGCTTGCCACCGGCCCGACCGGTTCGGGCAAGTCGACGACCCTGTTCGCGCTGGTGCAGAGCATCATCGATCTGCCGCTGCACATCCTCACCATCGAGGACCCGGTGGAGTCGATCATCAGCAAGGCCAACCAGATCCAGGTGAACGCCAAGGTCGGGCTCACCTTCGCCAGCATCCTGCGCAATGTGCTGCGGCATGATCCGGACGTGATCATGGTCGGCGAGATGCGTGACCAGGAGACGGCGGAGATCGGCATCCAGGCTGCCCTGACCGGCCATCTGATCCTCTCCACGCTGCACACCAACAGTGCCGTCGATACGATCATCCGCCTGCAGGATCTGAACATTCCCACCTATCTGCTGGCACCGGCACTGCGCGGCATCATCAGCCAGAGTCTGCTCAAGCGCCTGTGCGAACAGTGCCGCCAGCTGCTCGAGGATGAGCATGATGCCATTTACGGGATGCTGGAAGGCATGGGATTGCCACAGCCGAAGGCGCTATACAAAGCCGGGAAGTGCGACAGCTGCAACCAGACCGGTTTTGCCGGCCGCGTGATGGCCTACGAGTTCCTCGAGGTGAACGATGTGGTGCGCCAGGCGATTCATGCCGGCAAGATCGGCAGCGAACTGCAGGCCGTAGCCGAGAGCGAAGGGATGGTCTCCAAGGCACGCCATGCGCTGGGTTTGGCCGAGCGCGGCATCATCTCGCGCGACGACCTGATCCGCGTGCTGGTCTGACAAACGACCGCCCGCTGGCCGTTCAGATTGAACGGGGCGCATGCTACATTCCGCGCATGACCGCGAGCGTCGATCTTTCGTCCCATACACCCATGATGCAGCAGTACCTTCGGATCAAGGCCGAGCATGCCGACTGCCTGCTCTTCTACCGCATGGGCGACTTCTACGAGATGTTTTACGACGACGCCGTCGAGGCGGCGAAAATCCTCGACATCGCGCTGACCAAGCGCGGCAAGTCGGGGGGCGACGATATCCCGATGGCCGGCGTGCCGTGGCACCAGGCGGAGGGGTATCTGGCGAAGCTCGTCAGCGCCGGCCGGCGGGTGGCGATCTGCGAGCAGATGGAGCCGCCCGACGGCAGCAAGGGGCCGGTGCGGCGCGAGGTGGTGCGCGTGGTCACTCCCGGCACCATCACCGAATCGGAACTGCTGGACCAGAACCGCTCGTCGCTGCTGGTGGCGGTGAGCCGCAAACAGGATGCCTGGGGCATTGCCGCACTCGATGTGTCCAGCGGCCGCTGGAAACTCGCCGAGGGCAGCGGTGTCCCACTGCTGGAGGAGAAACTCGCCGTGCTCTCGCCTGCCGAACTGCTGCTGCCGGCCCGCGAAGAGGCGCCGGTGAAGGCGCATGTCTGCCGGCCGGGCGACTGGAGCTTTTCCGGCGAGGTGGCGCAGGAGCAGCTCAAGAGCCATTTCGGACTCGGCGACTGGCAGTCGCTGAATCTCGCCGGGCACAAGCTGGCGGCGGCCAGTGTCGGTGCCGTGCTGGTCTATCTCGAGCAGACGCAGAAGGGGGCGCTGGCGCATGTCGAGCTGCCGGTCTTCTCCGAAACCTCAGGCGAGATGCGCATCGATGCCCGCTCGCGTCGCAACCTCGAACTCTACTACGGCCTGAACGGCGATCCCGCCGACGGTCTGATCAGCGTGCTCGACCGGACCGAGACGCCGATGGGGGCACGCCTCTTGCGCGACTGGCTGGATCATCCGCTGATCGAGCCCGCCGCCATTGCTGCACGGCAGGATGCGGTGGAGAGCCTGCTCGACGATAACGAAGCGCACACGGCGCTGAAAAAGGGACTGAAACCGGTCCGCGACATCGAGCGGATGCTGGCGCGCATCGTGCTGGGCCGGGCATCCCCCAGGGATTTCAGGGGGCTGGCCGAGAGCCTCTTGATGCTGCCCGCGCTTCGCGACGCCATCGGCGAGCGCAGCGGCCTGTTCGCCGCCATCGTCAGGTCGCTGCACGGACTCGACGAACTGGCAGCACGGCTGGATGCCGCCATCGAGCCGGCACCGGCACCGGTGTTCCGCGACGGCGGCGTCATCCGCGCCGGCTTCGATGCCGAGCTGGATCGCTTAAGGGGACTCGCCACGGAGGCGGGCGACTGGCTGAAGGCATACGAGGCGAAGGAACGCGAGCGCACCGGGCTCGCCAACCTGCGCGTCAAGTACAACAAGGTGTTCGGCTACTTCATCGAGATCTCGAAGGCACAGGCCAGACAGGCACCGGCCGACTACGTGCGCAAGCAGACGCTGGTGAATGCCGAGCGCTTCATCACCGACGAACTGCACAAGTTCGAGTCGGAGATCCTGGGTGCCAAGGACGCCGCCTTGGGTCGCGAGGACGAACTGGTGGAGCAACTCAGGCAGGCTGTCGCCGAGCTCGCCCGGCCGCTGCAGGCGGCGGCGCGTGCGGTGGCTATCCTCGATGTGCTCTGCTCCTTCGCCACCCTTGCCCGCGAGCACCGCTACGTGCGGCCGCAGGTGCACAGCGGCCGGCAGCTTTCCATCGAGGGTGGCCGCCATCCGCTGGTCGAGCAGCGCATGGGCGCGACCCCCTTCGTCGCCAACGATGCGAACATGGATATGAAATCGCGCCGCTTCATGCTGCTGACCGGCCCGAACATGGGCGGCAAGTCGACCTACATGCGGCAGGTGGCGTGGATCGTCTGGCTTGCGCACACCGGCTGCTTCGTGCCGGCCGATTCGGCGCGCATCCCGCTGACCCGCCGCATTTTCACCCGTGTCGGCGCCGGCGACGAGCTGGCTTCCGGCCGCTCCACCTTCATGGTCGAGATGATGGAGACGGCGACGATCCTCAACCAGCTGGGGCCCAGGGCGCTGGTGATCGTCGACGAGATCGGCCGCGGCACCAGCACCTGGGACGGCATGGCCATCGCCTGGGCGGTGGCCGAGAAGCTGATTGCCTCCGACGATGTGCTGACCCTGTTCGCCACCCATTACCATGAGCTGACCGAGCTGCCCGATGCGCACAAGGAGGCGTTCAACGCCTCGGTGACTGTGCGCGAATGGAACGGCCAGGTGATCTTCCTGCACCGCGTGGTCGAAGATGCCGCTGACCAGTCCTACGGCATTGCCGTGGCCCAGCTGGCCGGCCTG
>DATLWR010000076.1:0-8510 GCA_035576205.1 Mariprofundaceae bacterium | reverse complement strand
TCCATCGACTTTTGCAGCGCTGACGCCTCATCGGCGTTTTTCACGCTGATGCCGGCGAAGACGAAGGCTTCGTCACGGCTGGAGAGTCGATAGTTGAATTCGGTGATGTTGCGGTCGCCGATCACCTGGCAGAACTCCAGGAACGAGCCCGGCCGCTCCGGAATGGTCACGGCGAACAGCGCTTCCCGGCCTTCGCCCATCTCGGTGCGCTCGGCGATATGGCGCAGGCGGTCGAAGTTCATGTTGGCGCCGCTGTTGATGGCGGCCAGCACCTGGCCGCGGGCGCCGGTTTCGCGGATGTATTTCTTCATGCCGGCCACACCCAGGGCACCGGCCGGCTCGACGATCGATCGGTTGTCGTCGTAGATATCCTTGATGGCCGCACAGATCTCGTCGGTGTCGACCAAGAGGATGTCATCGACATAGCGCTGCACCAGATCGAAGGTGCGCTCGCCGACCTTCTTCACCGCGACACCGTCGGCGAAGATGCCGACCTGGTCGAGCGTGACACGTTGTCCCGCTTTCACCGAGTCGTACATGGCCGCCGAATCGACCGGTTCCACGCCGATGATCTTCGTGGCCGGCGAGTGCTGCTTGAAGAAAACCGCCAGACCGGCGATCAGGCCGCCGCCGCCGATCGGCACGAATACCGCATCGAGGTCGCGGGGCGCCTGGCGCAGTATCTCCTCGGCGATGGTGCCCTGGCCGGCGATGACCAGCGGATCGTCGTAGGGGTGCACGAACACTGCGCCCGTTTCCGCGCACAGCCGGTCGGCATGGGTACTGGCATCCGAATAACTGTCGCCGGCGAGCAGCACGCGTGCGCCCATGCGCTCGACCGCCTTGACCTTGATCTCCGGCGTGGTGCGCGGCATGACGATGGTGGCGGCGATGCCGAGCCGGTGGCTGGCCAGCGCCACGCCTTGGGCATGGTTGCCGGCCGAGGCACAGATGACACCACGGGCGCGCTCGGCCTCGGTGAGGTGGGCGATCTTGTTGTAGGCGCCGCGTAGCTTGAAGGAGAAGACCGGTTGCAGGTCCTCGCGCTTGAGCAGAATCTCGTTGTGCAGCTTGGCCGAAAGCTTCGGCGCCAGCTCCAGCGGTGTTTCGATGGCGACGTCATAGACGCGTGCTTGTTCAATGGCTTCAAGGTATAAATCGGACATGGGCGCCTTATATCATGAAGCCAATGCCTGCACGAGTGCCGAGGTGGTGGTCTCCGACTGGATGGACCGGGGATTGGCCTACGCCGAGGCCTGTTTCGAGACCTTCCGGGTGATCCATGGCGAGGTGTTCGGCTGGGAGCAGCATATGTCGCGGCTGGCCGACGGGCTGGCCTGTTTCGGGCTGGCGCTCGATGCCGAGGGGCTGGCGGCACTGCAATCGGCCGTCCACGGGACAGCCACGGGCGACGACATGCTGGTGCGGGTCACCGTTTCGGGCGGTGTCAGTGAGTGGGGGCTGCAGCGGCGGGCGTCCAGCCTGCGCATTCACGTGCAGAGCATGCCGTACATCGGTTCGGGCACGGCCGACCTCGAAGCCCGTGAATGGCCGTTTCCGCCCAAGCCGCGGCCAGCCAAGTTCACCTCCGACTATGCCGAGACACTGCGTGCCCTGGCCACGGCCGGCCGCCGCGAGCCGCTGTTCACCCATGCGGGAAATATCCTTTGCACCGCCACCGCCAACGTGTTGCTCTACCGGCAGGGCGGGTGGTGGACGCCCGCTGCCGGCAACGGCATCGTGCCGGGCGTGATCCGTGGATTTTTACTTCAGCATGGCGTCCGCGAGGCGGTTTGTCCGGTGGAGTGGCTTGCCGATTGCGAGGCGATGTTGCTCTGCAACAGCGGTTCGTTCCTGCGGCCGGTGGTGCGTATCGGCGAGCACCAACTCAATCCCGGCCATACGGCTATCGCCGCATTGAGGCAGCCGTTGCGTAACCAGCCGGGTGTGCCTGGATCATTCTGAGTGGAGACAGGGAATCGTATGACGCTGAAATGGTCGGTGGCGGCGGTTGCCGCATCGCTGCTGTTCGTCGGCGGCTGGTTCGTCTATCAGGGCAATGTTGAGCAGATCCCGGCGCCGATGACGACGGTGGAGATTCCGAAGGGAGCCTCCACGCCGCGTATCGCTACTATGCTCAAGGAAGCCGGCGTCATCCGCTCGACACTGGCGTTCCGCCTCTATGCGCGCCTGCTGGGGATGGCCAGCGGCCTGCAGAGCGGCGAGTACCGCTTCGATGCGCCGGCCAGCCTGCTGGAGGTGCTGGATCGATTGCACGATGGCGATGTCGTGCGCTACCTGGTCACGGTTCCGGAAGGGTTGCGGACGGACGAGATCCTGCAACTGCTGGCCTCGCAAAGCGGCCTGCCGCTGGAAGTGTGGCAGCAGGCATTGGCCAGGGTCGTGACGGGCGAGAAGGAAGGACGGTTGCTGCCGGAGACCTACCAGTACACCCGCCCGTTGCAGCCGGAGTCATTGCTGCACGAAATGCTGGAGGCGCAGCAGAAACTGCTGGCCGGTCTGTCGAACGATCCTGCCGAGCAGGAGCGCCTGCGCATCATCGCCTCGATCATCGAGAAGGAGACCTCGCTGGATAACGAGCGGCCGCTTGTCTCGGCTGTCATCCGCAACCGGCTGCAAAAGCATATGCCGTTGCAGGTGGACCCGACGGTGATCTACGGAATCTATCGGACGCAGGGGAGTTTCTCCGGCGATATCCGCAAGCGCGACCTCACCACCGATACACCCTGGAATACCTATACCCGCCGGGGGCTGCCGCCCACGCCCATCTGCAATCCGGGTGCGGCGTCGCTGAAGGCGGCCGCGGCACCGGCCGATGTCGACTACCTGTTTTTCGTTGCCGCCGGCAACGGCGGCCACCTGTTCGCCACCACCATGGCCGAACATGAAGCGAATGTGGCGCGCTGGCTGAAGATCGAAAAACAACGTGCTACGGAGTCAACGGCCGCCGATGGCAAGTGATCGCGACGCTGCCCGCGATGTGATCATCGTCGAGGTTGCGCTGCCGGCGAAACAGGTGCTGCTGTTTCAGGCACTGCTGCAGGGTGAAGATGGCCTCGCGGTCAGCCGCTGCCTGGACCCCGAACACAAGGTGCAGCAGCTGTGGACCACGCCGGCGATGCGAGACGAGCTTTATGCCTGGCTGGACAGCTTGCCGGTAGAACTGGATCTTCATATTGTGGGTGAGAAACTATGGGCAGGGGAGCGGCATGGCGGCTGATCTGGATATAACTGCAGACCGGTTCATCACATTTGAAGGGGTCGACGGCTGCGGCAAGACGACCCAGCAGCGCCTGACGGCCGACTGGCTGCGCAGTCAGGGTTTTGATGTATGCGCCACCCGCGAGCCCGGCGATACTCCGCTCGGTGCGAAAATCCGCGAACTGCTGCTCTCGGGCGAGTTTGTGCCGGTGCCGGAGAGCGAGCTGCTGCTGTTTCTGGCCGACCGGGCGCAGCACGTGCGTGAGGTGATTGCCCCGGCGCTGGCGAGCGGCGCCTGGGTGCTGTGCGACCGCTTCACCGATTCGACGCTCGCCTACCAGCTGGCGGCGCGGAAGCTTGCGAAACATGCCGACGGTCTCGATGCACTGCTGGCCTTCGCCGAGTGCGGTATCCAGCCGAATCTGACGCTCTGGTTCGATCTGCCGGTGCCGATGGCGTTGCAGCGGATGCGGCAGCGCCATGCCATGGGCGAGGCGAGCACGCGCCTGGACGAGGAGGCTCTCTCCTTCCACGAAGCGGTCGCCGCCGGCTTCGCGTCGTTGCAGTCAGCCGAGCCGCAACGGATCCGCCGTATCGATGCGATGGCAACGGTCGAAAACGTGCAAGAGGCGGTGCGGGCGGATCTCATGGCAGCTCTGATGTATGCAAAATGACTGAACTCATTGGCCACACACAGGTGGCGACACAGTTTGCCGAAGCACTGCAACAAAAGCGGCTGCATCACGCCTGGCTGCTGCACGGGCTGGCCGGTGTCGGCAAATACCGGCTGGCGGGGCTCTTGGCCCAACGTTACCTGTGCGAAAGACAGACAGCGTGCGGCGAATGCCATGCCTGCCGGCTGACGGCGGCATCGACTCATCCCGACCTGCAGCAGGTGGGGCGCCTGGAAGGCAAGCGCGATATCAGCATCGAGCAGGTGCGCGACCTGCTCGGTTTCCTGGCGCTCTCCGGCCGCGACAGCGAGCGGCGCGTGGTGATCCTCGACGATGCCGACCGCATGAATGCGCAGGCAGCCAATGCGCTGCTGAAGGGGCTGGAGGAGCCGTCGCCGGGCAGCCTGCTGCTGATCGTCTGCCACGACCTAATGCGGCTGCCGGCCACCATCCGCTCCCGCTGTTTGCTGCAACACTGCGGCGTGCTTGCCGATGACGAGACGCGGCAGGTGCTGCAGTCGTTGCAGATCGGCAAGGGTTATATCGATCTGGCCGTGGCGCTGGCAGAGGGCTGCCCGGGAAGTGTGGCCTGCATGCAGGACGAGGCGGTGGCCCGCGCACTGCTCGACTGGCAGGCGCTAGTGAGCAAGATTGCCGAGGCCGACGTCGGTCGCATCGAGGAGTGGATCCGCCAGCACCTAGTCAATGTGCCGCATGCGCTGGTCGCCAAGCTGTTGATCCGTTCGGCGGGGGAAGCGAGAAGCAGCATCACGGCGTACGACGTGCTGGCGCGTATCGATGCGGCACTTTGGGCCTGCGGGCGCTGGCCCGGTGAGGTGGTGCGCCACAGCCTGCGCGCCGGCCCGTCGCTATTGGCGACGATCCTGAATCTGCGTTCGGCGCTGCGCCCGGCCTGACGCGCACGCTTTCATTCGGTTTCCGCGCGGCTACACTTGCCGGACCGACAGCCAAGGATCAACGCACAGCATGGAAACCTATTACGTCACCACGCCCATCTATTACGTGAACGATGAGCCGCATCTCGGCCACATCTACACGACCATCGCCGCCGACGTGCTGGCCCGCCACGAGCGCATGAGCGGCCGCGACGTCTTTTTCCTCACCGGTGTGGATGAGCACGGTCAGAAGGTACAGCAGGCTGCCGAGGCGCGTGGCATTACGCCAATCGAGCTGGCCGACCAGGTGGTCAGCCGCTACGAGAGCCTGTGGCCGGAACTTGAGATCAGCAATAACGACTTTATCCGTACCAGTTCGGAGCGGCACAAACAGGGCGTGCAGGCGATGTGGCGGCGGCTGGAGAATGCCGGCGCGATCTACAAGGGCATGTACGAGGACTGGTACTGCGTGCCCTGCGAGACCTACTGGAAGGAGACGCAGCTCAAGGATGCCGGCTGCCTCGACGACAAGATCTGCCCCGACTGCCGCCGGCCTTTGGAGAAGGTGAAGGAGGAGTCCTACTTCTTCCGGCTTAGCGCCTTTCAGGATCGGCTGCTGGCGCACATCCGTGACAATCCCGATTTCATCGCGCCGGTCTCGCGCCGTAACGAGGTGCTGAGCTTCGTCGAGTCGGGGCTCAACGACCTCTCCATCTCGCGGACCACCTTCTCGTGGGGCGTGCCGGTGCCCGGCGACGACAGGCATGTCGTCTACGTCTGGATCGATGCGCTGACCAACTATCTATCCGCCCTCGGCTTTCCGGAACATGAGGTGCCGAAATACTGGCCGGCCGACGTGCACCTGATCGGCAAGGACATCCTGCGGTTCCACGCCGTCTACTGGCCCTGCATGCTGATGGCCGCCGAGCTGCCGCTGCCGAAGCGCATCTTCGCGCACGGCTGGTGGACGGTCGAAGGCGAGAAGATGAGCAAGTCGAAGGGAAACGCGCTGCGTCCTGCCGATCTCCTGGTCGACTACAGCGCCGATGTGATCCGCTACTTCCTGCTGCGCGAGGTGCCGTTCGGGCAGGACGGCGACTTCGCGGCCGATGCCCTGAAGCAGCGCTACAACACGGAGCTGGCCAACGACGTAGGCAATCTGCTGAACCGCTCGCTGGCCATGCTGAACAAGTACCGTCAGGGCGTGCTCGGCCGGGTCGCCGATGAGGAGGATGGCGACCGGGCGCTGATCGCCGCTGTCGAGGCGATGCAGCGCGACGTCGATACGGCGATCAACCAGCAGGCCTTCCATACGGCACTGGAGCGCATCAACCAGGTGGTGCGGCTCGGCAATCGCTACGTCGAGGACAACGCCCCGTGGGCGCTGGCCAAGGCCGGCAACGAGGCGCGGCTGGATACGGTGCTCTATCACCTGGTCGAGCTGCTCAGGCTGGTGGCGGTGCAGCTGTCGCCGTTCATGCCGGTGAAGAGCGCGGCCATGCTGGCCCAGATCCACGGCCATGCGGTCGATGTGACGGCGCTACGCCTGCATACCGACGGCGGCTGGGGGCTGTTGCAGGCCGGGCATCAGTGCAGCAAGCCGGAGCCGACCTTCCCGCGCATGGAGTAATCCCTGCTCTTGTGATTCATATCACCGGGATATTGTCAAATTGACGCCCTCTTGGCATGCTGGCTGGCATGCCGAAACGGACCATTCAGCGCTTCATGCCGGATATCGATACGATTCGCAATCACAAGCATTTGCAATGTTTCGGCCATCTTCTGCACAAGGCCGGCCTGTGGCGGCTGAATCGCCGTTCGGTGGCGATGGCCGTGGCGGTCGGGCTGTTCTTCGCTTTCGTGCCGGTACCGTTCCAGATGATGCTGGCCGCCGGCGGTGCCATCTTTTTCAATGCCAATATGCCGATCTCCGTCGGCATGGTCTGGCTGACCAATCCGGTGACGATGCCGCCGGTGTTTTATGTCTGTTACCTGGTGGGTGCATGGGTGCTCGGCATCCCGACCGGTGATTTCAACTTCGAGCTCTCCTGGGAATGGCTGGCCAACGGCCTGCTCGCCATCTGGCAGCCGTTCCTGCTGGGTTGCCTGATTCTCGGCGTGCTCAGCGCCGTTCTTGGTTATTTCGGCATGAACCTGACCTGGCGTTTCATGGTGCTGCGCCGCTGGCATCGTCGTCACGGTCTGCGTGCTGCCTGAAGAACTCCGGACTGCCATCGGGCAGTCCGTGTTCGAGGCCAGCAGCGGGACGTTCCACCTTGCCGATATATATCCCGCCGGCGGCGGCTGCATCAATTCGGCCTACCGTCTGTCGGATGCGGATGGCCGGCTGCTGTTTCTGAAGCTGAACCGTGCCAGCTTGTCGGGAATGTTCGCCGCCGAGTTCGACGGATTGGTCGAACTACGCCAACCGGCTGCGATCCGCGTGCCCGAACCGCTCTGTTTTGGCCAAACGGCCAGCCATGCCTGGCTGGTCACCGAGCATATCCGCTTCGCCTCGCCGCGCGCCGGTTCCGAGGCGAGGCTTGGCGAAGAGCTGGCGGCACTGCATCGTCATACGGCCGACCGGTTCGGCTGGCATCGCGACAACACCATCGGCTCGACACCGCAACCGAACGGGCAGGCCACCGACTGGATCGATTTCCTGCGTGAGCGGCGGCTCGGCTTCCAGCTCAGGCTTGCCGCCGGCAACGGGTTCCGGGGCCGTCTGCAGTCGCTCGGCGAACGGCTTCTGGATGATCTGCCTCGTTTTTTCGATACTTACCGCCCACTGCCCTCGCTACTGCATGGTGACCTGTGGGGCGGCAACCTCGCCTATGACGAGGCCGGTGCGCCGGTCATCTTCGACCCGGCCGTCTATTACGGCGACCGCGAGGCGGATCTCGCCATGACCGAGCTGTTCGGCGGCTTCGGCCGGGATTTTCATGCCGCCTACCGCGCCGCTTGGCCACTGGATGAGGGGTACCCGGTGCGCAAGACGCTCTACAACCTCTATCACATCCTCAACCACGCCAACTTGTTCGGTGGTGGCTACGCCAGCCAGGCCGAAAGTATGCTGCAGCGCCTGCTGGCGGAACTGCGCTAGGTACAAGCAGGTTATTCGTTCGGGTTTTCGGCGAGTTCGTCAGCGGCTGGTTTCGTGCTGCCGGTTTCCCTGAAAAAGAAGGCGGCGATCCCCAGCAGTGCGCCGAACAGATGCGCAGGCCAGGCGACCTGCACCCCTTCGGGCAGCGTCGAGAAGGAGGGCCCAAGGCCGGCCGCCTCGACAGCCGTTTTCGCCAGCAAGGCGACAAGAAACACGATCGCCAGCCAGAACAGCGCCGAGATGCGCGGCGCTTTCGAGATCACCAGACAGCAGCCGAGTGACCACAACATCGCGGCCATGGCTGAGGCGCCGCTATAAACGGCCATTGCCGGCACGCTGAAGTAGAGGGCGACGGAAATAACGACGGGCGCGGCGGCCAGCAGCAGGGCCAGGCGCAGGCGGCCGAAATGGTTTTCGATCGCATAGCCGAGCAGGGCCACCATGCCGGCATCCGAGAGAAGCTGCGAGAAGGTGTAGTGGACGGCATGCCCGCTCCATAAACGCCACCATTCGCCCGCGGCAATGGCCCCGCGGTCGTAGGGAAGATGGCCGGCGGCCGAAGCCGGCAGCAGCCAGATGACGATACAGATCAATGCAAAGGCGATACCGGCCATA
>DATLWR010000075.1:0-4593 GCA_035576205.1 Mariprofundaceae bacterium | reverse complement strand
ATTGCGATCCCGCTGCAGGCCGCGCAGCAGGCCGATGATGCGCTTCTGCACCGACACGTCGAGCGCCGTGGTCGGCTCGTCGGCGATGATGTAGTCGGGCTCGGCAGCCATGGCCATGGCAATCAGCACGCGCTGGCGCATGCCTCCGGAGAGTGCATCGGGATACTGATCGAGAATCGTCTCGGCATCCTGCATGCCGACATCGGTGAGCAGCCTGGCGGCGCGGGCCCTGGCCTCGGCTTTACCTAGCTTCAGATGCAGGCGGATCACTTCGGTGATCTGGCTACCGATGGAGAATACCGGATTCAGTGCCGTCATCGGCTCCTGGAAAATCATGGCGATGCGGCCGCCTCGAACTTTCCGCAACACGCCGTTGTCCATCGCAAACAGGCTGTTGCCGTCGAGCAGGATGTCGCCGCCCGCCTTTTCCACACCCTGGTGTTCGCCGAGCCGCAACATGGCCTGGGCTGTCAGCGTCTTGCCGCAACCGGACTCGCCGACAAGCCCGAGCACACGGCCGGGCGTCAGCGTCAGCGACACTCCCGAAACGGCTTCGACGCGTTGGCCTTGGATGGAGATCGTCAGCGACAGGTCCCGGACTTCGAGCATGCCCGGAGTGTGACGCATGGGCGATTGGCTTTCCAGCCTGAGCTTGAGCTGCCCAAGGAGTCACGCATGGTGGCGATCGCCGGGAATCTTCTCCACTTCCTCCGGGTCGGGTTGCGTAGATAAACCGATGGAGGTTTGCAAGTCGTTTTTTTACAAAAAAGAGCATTGACAATGAACTTTATTCACATTCCGCACGGCGTCGTGCAAGTTCCAGTGGACGGATAAAACAAATATCAGGATGTGTTTTTATTATATTGATAATAAAAGGATTTTTATACTGCCTAAAGATTGTGCATGATATCGACATGGGGGCGGAACCCTTTCGGACCCGTAAACAGGACAAGTTTTGCACAAGGTTATCCACAGATTCTGTGGACAACCCCGGAAGCCTTTGCGATGTAACGACTTAGAGGTTTGAGAGCTGTTGAATCTCGTCCCGGTAGCGGGCGGCATCCTCGAAACGGAGGTCGGCGGCGGCCTCGGTCATCAACCGCTCCAGCTCGCCGATGCGTGCCTGGCGCTCGGCCGGTGTACGGTACCCGGCAGCCTCCTCGGCCACCTCCGGGATATGGCCGTAATCCATCTCGTAAACCGAGCCGAGGATATCCTTGATCTCCGATTTGACGGTTTCGGGCGTGATGCCGTGCTCGGCATTGTAGGCGAGCTGCTTCTCGCGCCGGCGTGCCGTCTCGTCCATCGCCTTCTGCATCGAGGCGGTGATCTTGTCGGCGTAGAGGATCACATGGCCCTCCGCATTACGGGCGGCACGGCCGATGGTCTGGATCAGTGACCGTTCGGAGCGCAGGAAACCCTCCTTGTCGGCATCGAAGATGGTCACCAGCGCCACCTCGGGCAGATCGAGACCCTCGCGCAGCAGGTTGATGCCGATCAGCACGTCGAATACCCCAAGACGCAGGTCGCGCAGGATCTCCATGCGCTCCACCGTATCGATATCCGAGTGCAGGTAGCGCACCTTCATGCCGAGATCGTTGAGGTATTCGGAGAGGTCCTCGGCCATGCGCTTGGTCAGGCAAGTGGCCAGCACGCGGAAACCGCGCGCCACCGTCTCGTTGGCCGCCGAAACGAAATCATCCACCTGGCTGGTCGCCGGACGAATCTCCACCTCGGGATCGACAAGGCCTGTCGGGCGGATCACTTGCTCGGCGAAGACACCGCCCGACTTCTCCATCTCGTACGGGCCGGGAGTCGCCGACACATAAATCGCCTGCGGCACCACCTGCTCGAACTCGTGGAACTGCAGCGGCCGGTTATCGAGCGCCGATGGCAGCCGGAAACCGTACTCCACCAGCGTCTGCTTGCGCGCCCGATCGCCCTTGAACATGCCGCCGATCTGCGGGATGGTCACATGCGACTCGTCGATCATCACCAGCGAGTTGTTCGGCAGGTAGTCGAGCAGCGTCGGCGGCGCCTCGCCCGGCGCGCGGCCGGTGAGATGGCGGGAATAGTTCTCGATGCCGGTGCAGTAGCCGACCTCCTGGATCATCTCCAGATCGAAGATGGTGCGCTGCTCCAGCCGCTGCGCCTCGACCAGCTTGTTCAGATCGTGCAGTTCGGCCAATCGTTCGGCCAGTTCCGCCTTGATCGCCTCCATGGCCCTGAGCAGCTGGTCGCGCGGTGTGACGAAGTGCGATTTCGGGAAGGCGGTGAACTTGTGCAGGCTCTCCTTGCGCTTGCCGGTCAGCGGATCGAAGCTGGAGATCGCATCCACCTCGTCGCCGAAGAACTCCACCCGGATGGCGAAATCTTCGGCGTGGGCCGGGAACAGCTCCAGCACGTCGCCGCGCACCCGGAAGGTGCCGCGGTGGAAATCCATATCGTTGCGCTCGTATTGCAGCTCCACCAGCTTGTTGACGGCGGCGCGCTGGTCCACCTCCCGCCCCACCTCGAAGTACTGCAGCATGTTGGCATACGCCTCGGGACTGCCCAAGCCGTAAATGCAGGAGACCGAGGCGACGATGATCACGTCCTCGCGCTCCAGCAACGCCCGCGTCGCCGCATGGCGCATGCGGTCGATCTGCTCGTTGATCGACGAATCCTTCTCGATGTAGGTGTCCGACTGCGGGACGTAGGCCTCGGGCTGGTAGTAGTCGTAGTAGGAAACGAAATACTCCACCGCATTGTCTGGGAAGAACTGTTTGAACTCGCCGTAGAGCTGCGCGGCCAGCGTTTTGTTCGGCGCCAGGATCAGCGTCGGTTTCTGGGTGCGCTCGATGACGCAGGCCATCGAGAAGGTCTTGCCGGAGCCCGTCACTCCAAGAAGTGTCTGGTGCCGCTCGCCGCGCTCGATACCGTCGACAAGGTCTGCAATGGCTTGGGGCTGGTCGCCTCTAGGTTCGTAATTTCCGGCCAGTTTGAACTGCATGGCCGCATGCTAGACGTCCGGGCCTTCGAAAACAGCCCAACAAAAACGGGGCCATGCGACCCCGTTGTCTGTCGGCAGTTTCAAATCAAAACTGCCACCAATGCTTCTCGCCCTTTTCCTTTTCATCCTCATCGTTGTCCTTGCCGGACTTCTGATCGGACTCCTTGGACTTCTCCTTCATCTTCTTGTCGCTATCGCGGTGTTCGCGGTCGGCATCGCGCTCGTGGTCGCGCTGCGAGTGCTCCTGATCGCGCATCTGCTCACCTTTCTGGTTCTTCTCGGACTTTTCATAGCCCTTATTATTGTCGGAAGCGGCCATCGCCGGTGCCAGGTTGACGGACGCGGCAAACAGCGCCGCAATGAATATCGCAATGTATCTCATGCAGACCTCCTTGGGGTAATCACTATTTTAGCCGTTCCCCAAGGCCCTACAACGTGGAGAAATTCCCGTTGTGCTACAGCTTCACGTAGTGCAGGAACTGGCTGACCCGCCCTTCCCTGATGCCCCGCTCCTCGAACTTGGTGTGAATGCGATCCGGATCGCGGGCGATGAAACCACCGGTGCCGGCCACATTCCTCAGGCCTGCCGTGGCATCGAGAATGTCGCGCATCCATTCGGCGAGATCCGGCTTGTCGCTTGCCAGCTTGATAAAGCCGCCCTTCTTCAGCCGACTGACCAGCAGGGCCGCGAAATCCTTCTGGATCAGACGGCGCTTGAAATGCCTCGCCTTCGGCCACGGATCGGGATGGTTGATGAACACCCCATCGAGCTGGCCTTCCGCCACCTGCTCCGTGAGCACGAACTGCGCCGGCAGCTGCGTGATGCGGCAGCGCTCGATCACGCCGGCATCCTCAAGGCGCCCCACTGCCTTGGCGACACCCGGCAGGTAGATCTCCACGCCGACCAGAGACCAGTCGGGATGCTTGTTCGCCATCTCGACCATGAACTCGCCGTTGCCGAAACCGATCTCCATCACCACCGGCGCATTGGCTGGCAGTCCGGCATCGTTCAGGGTCTTGTCTTTCGGCAGGCCGATCTTCGGTAGCCAGTGGAGCAGCCGCTCCTCCTGCCCCTTGGTCACATAGCCGTTCTTGCGCCCGAAGGTGCGCATCTCGTGCTGGATAAACTGGTCGCGGAATTCTCTGGTCAGTCTCATGGCGCGGAATAATAGGAATCTGGCACCATTCATACAAACACAGCTTAGATAAAGTAATCTTACTCAACGCCTTGAACTAGTAATACCATAATGCCAGCTATCACCCTACACCTTTGCGAATGGGCGTATCGGACTTACACACTCTTTCGTTTTAGAGAAAACCTGCTCAAATGCGCTCATTACAACAAGGTCATTATAATATGATACCCCAATATTCCCTTGGGGATATCCGCTTTTATCAGCATACCTAATGTCATTCGTAATCAGCACAGACCTTGCCGGTGATATTGGGTAATACAGTTCTACTTCATTGGTCACTTTGTTACCCAAATCTCCAGCGGCATGCACATTTAGAACAGGTTGGTCACAGGTAATAAAATGCACAGTTGATTCATTGTCCAATATAACCAACTTGAACTCGTCTCTTTTGTTAAACAACGAAAA
>DATLWR010000074.1:0-5745 GCA_035576205.1 Mariprofundaceae bacterium | reverse complement strand
CCTGCGAGCTGCACCCCGAGCCGCTGGAGAGCCTCGAGACCCTGTTCCGGAGCGACAAACAGGTCGGAATCCACCATCTCGACGGATTCACGGGACTGAAGGCTCTGCTGCCGCCGAAGGAACGCCGCGGGCTGGTGCTGATCGACCCGCCCTACGAGCAGGAGCAGGAGATCGCCGCCATCCTGGCCGGACTCGCCGAGGCGCAGAGCCGCTGGGAGACCGGCATCTACGCCGTCTGGTATCCGATCACACCGCGCGCGCAGCACGAGCGCTTCCTGAAGCAACTGAAGGCATCCGGCATCCGCCGCATCTTCCGCGCCGAGCTCGATATCGGCAGCGCGGCCACCGGGGCGATGACCGGCAACGGCATGGTGGTGATCCGGCCACCCTGGCAGTTCGATTCCGAGGTGGAACAGCTGTTGCCGTGGCTGCGGCAAACGCTGGCCGGAGAAGACGGCCGCGCCGATTGCGGATGGCTGGTCGGCGAATGATTGTTCAGGAAATGAATCGAATGCATCCACGCATCCGATTCATCGACGCAGAGGCAAAGCGCGACAAATAGGCAGGAGAAGCGTTTGGACGGCTGCAAGCCGCCCGAAGGGCAAGCATCAAAATGATGCGCGTCATTTGCCTCTGCTCACAAAATCGATACCGATTCTGGCACCCCGTCCTGGGGCGCTTGCTTTGTTTGCTACATCAGGAACAGCGTCGCCAGCCCCAGGAAGCTGAGAAAACCGACCACATCGGTGACGGTAGTGAGGATCACCGGGCCGGAGAGCGCCGGGTCGATATCGAGCTTTCTCAGCAGCACCGGAATGAGCAGCCCGGAGGCCGCCGCTGCGAGCAGGTTGATGACGATGGCGGCGGCGATCACCGCCGCGATGCCGCTGTCGTGGAACCACAGCCAGGCGACGAACGCGATGACCAGTGCCCACAGCAGGCCGTTGAGCAGGCCTATCAGCACCTCCTTGTTGACCAGCCAGAAGAGGTTGGAGGGCGAGATCTGCCCCAGTGCCTGGCCGCGGATCACCAGCGTCAGCGTCTGGCTGCCGGCGATGCCGCCCATGCTGGCGACGATCGGCATCAGCACGGCCAAGGCCACGATCTTGTCGATAACCCCCTCGAACTGGCCGATCACCCAGGAGGCGAGGAAGGCGGTGAGCAGGTTGATGCCCAGCCACAAGGCGCGGCGGCGGGCACTCGGCACCACCGGCGCGAAGAGATCCTCCTCGGCGTTCAGGCCGGCCATGCCCATCACCGCGTAATCCGCCTCGTCGCGGATGATATCGACGACGTCGTCGATGGTGATGCGGCCGATCAGCCGGTTTTCGGCATCGACCACCGCCACGGAGAGCAGGTCGTACTCCTGGAACAGCTTGGCGACCTCGACCTCGTCCATGTCGAACGGTACCGGCTCGTCCTCGGTATCCATGACGTCGCTGACCAGCTCGTCCTCGTCGTGGGTCAGCAGCTGCTGCAACGGCAGCATGCCGAGATAGCGGCCGTCGCGGTCGACGACCATCAGGCCGTTGGTGTTGTCGGGAAGCTCGCCGCGCTTGCGCAGGAACCGCAGCACCACCTCCAGCGTCACGTCGGAGCGCACGCTCACCACGTCCGAGCTCATCAGACGGCCGGCGGTCTCCTCCTCGAAGGTCAGTGCATGTTCGAGCTTGGTACGGATATCCTCGGAGAGCTGCAGCTTGACCTCTTCGCCAAGCTCTTCCGGCAGCTCCTCGATGAAGTAGGCCAGATCGTCCGACTCCATCTCCGCGGCGGCGGCGGCGATTTCGGCGACATCCATCTCCTCGACCAGCGAGGCGAGCACGACATCGCCGACCTCGCTGAGAACCTCGGCATCCTTGTCGCCGGGCACCAGCTCCCAGACCTGCTCGCGCTCCTCCGGCGGCAGCGACTCCAGCAGCTTGGCGATGTCCACGCCCTCTTCGGCGGCGAGTAACAGGCGGATGCGATCGAGCTCACCCTCTTCGAGAAGGAGCAGTATCTCTTCGATCAGTTGCTGGCTGGGCTGCAGTTTCGCGGTCACCATCGCTGTTCCTCCTTGCCGGGTTGTCTCGTCGCAAAACGAGGCGTGCGGGAAATCAGCGGCTAGGGAAAATCAGGTTCGATGGACAGTCGGTTTCCGGCACGCCGGGCATGCTAGGGAGCGCCCCCCCATTTGCAATCGCAAGTGATGGAACGAACCTGATTCAGGCCGGGTGGATGCGATCCAGCAGCCGGCGTGCCGTGCGGCGGAAGGTGGTCAGCTTGCCGCCGTAGACGGCGAGATAGGTCGGCCGGTGCTCGTTATCAGCGACAATCAGCGTTTCGCGGCTGGCGGCAAAGGCCTCCCCCTGCGGCAGCACGCGCAGACCGCAGTAAGTGCGCAAGATATCGCCCCGGCCGCACGCACGGGTGGGGAAATGGCGGTTGTGGATTGCCAGCAGGTAGTCGATCTCCGCTTCGGTCGGCGCAGCCAGGTCCGGGCTGCCCGCATGCGGCGTCTCGGTGATGCCGACCAGCGTACCGCCCGGCCACGGCCGCAGGAATACCGCCCGGCCGTCGGGCGCCTCGACATAGATGAAGCCGGGGCACGGGTGCGGCAGCAGCAGATGGATGCCCTGCACCAGCTGCACGGCCAGCTGCGGCATCGCCGGCTGCAGCATGGCCGCCACCTCGGCAATCCACGGCCCGGCGGCATTGACCAGCACGTTTGTCGTCACCAGCTCGCCGCTGTCGAACGACACCCGCCACCCCTCCCCGCTTCGTTCCGCAGCCACGACGGCGGCGTGTTCGCGGATGTCCGCACCGGCGGCCAGCGCCTTCGCCGCCACGGCATGCACCAGCGCGGCATCGTCGGTGGCCGCATCCTCGTAGGCGAGCAGCGCCGTCATCGCTTCAGTGGCGAAGCCTGGCAGCTGCTCGGACCACTGCTCGCGCGGGATGCTGCGTACACGGCTATTTCCGCCGGAAAGCAGCCAGTAGAGCATCAGCCCCAGCCGGATCATCCAGGCCGGCCGGCGTCCGCCCCGGAACACCGGGATATGGAACCACTCGCGCCGTACCAGCTCCGGGAACTCGGAGAGCAGTGCCTCGCGCTCGATCAATCCCTCGTAAACCAGCTGCAACCGGGCCTGTTCGAGGTAGCGCAGGCCGCCGTGGATCAGCTTCGTCGACTGGCTGGAGGTCCCCGCCGCCAGCTGCCGCCGCTCGGCGAGCAGCACGCGCATGCCGCGCCCAGCCGCCTCGCAGGCGATGCCGACGCCGTGGATGCCGCCACCGATCACCAGCAGGTCGACGTCGACAGGTTCAGCAGCCATTCTCGAGATCGCGGCGCAGCCGGGCGAAATAGTTCGTTTCGACGAGATCGGCCCCGGCGTCGAACAGGCTCGTTGCCTCGGCGGCATCGTTCACCGTGTAGACCGCCACACGCACCCCTTCAGCCTTCCAGCCGGCCAGCGAGCCGGTCTGACGCTTGTCGAGAAACACCGAATGCAGCCCGCAACGTGGCCGGCGGCGCACCGATGCCACCCAGCCACGCCGCTGCGGCAGATGGCGGGCGCACGCTTCCAGCATCGCCGCCGACTGGCTGATGATGACGATGCGCTCCGCCGACGGACGGTTCAGCAGCGGCGCCAGGAGGCGCACGATCACCCCCGGCCGGTGGCGGGAGAGCACGTTGGGCTTGATCTCCAGGAACAGCGTCAGTTGCGGCTCCCCATCGAGCCAGCCGAGCAGGTCGGCGAGCAGCAGCGGCGCGAACGACTCGAACCCCGGCATGGTACTGCCCGAAACAGTGTCCAGGTGCATGGCCAGGCGCAGATCGGGGCGGCCGAACAGGCGGCCGAGATGATGGTCGTGGAAGACGACAGGCTGCATGTCGCGGCCGAACTGGATATCACATTCGATATAGCGGGCGCCGGCGGCGGCGGCGGCCACGAAGGCCGGCAGCGTGTTCTCCGTAGCCTCTCCCTGGTCGCCGCGATGGGCGACCAGCCAGGCAGCCGGATCAGGCGCGGTCGATTCGGTTGCGATCGGTTCAGTCGCGATCGGGAACGTCCCTGAGGGTCGGCCCTACATAGAGCTGGCGCGGCCGGTCAATGCCGTGGCCCTTGTCCTGCTTCAGCTCCAGCCAGTGGCTCGCCCAGCCGACCGTACGGGCCAGCGCGAAGACGGCCGTGAACATGCGGCTCGGGAAACCCATCGCCCTGAGCAGGATACCGGAATAGAAGTCGACGTTCGGGTAGAGCTTCTTCTCGCGGAAGTAATCATCTTCCAGTGCCACCCGCTCCAGTTCCATGGCGGTGGCCATCAGCGGATGATTCTCCAGCCCCAGGTGCGCCAGCGTCGATTTGGTGGTCTCGCGGATGATGGCGGCGCGCGGATCGTAGTTGCGGTAGACGCGGTGGCCGAAGCCCATCAGCCGGAACGGATCGTTCCTGTCCTTGGCGCGGGCGATGATGCCGGGGATGTTCTCGGGGCGACCGATCCCCTCCAGCATGTTCAGCACCGCCTCGTTGGCGCCACCGTGTGCCGGCCCCCACAGCGTGGCGATACCGGACGCGACGCAGGCGAACGGATTGGCACCGGAGCTCGCCGCCATGCGCACCGTCGAGGTGGAAGCGTTCTGCTCGTGGTCGGCATGCAGGGTGAGGATCACGTCCATGGCGCGCTCGAGCATCGGATCGACCTCGTAGACGTCGTTGGGCTTGCCGAACATCATCTGCAGGAAGTTGCCGGCATAGCCGAGCCGGTTGTTCGGATAGCGGAACGGCAACCCCATGTTGTAGCTGTAACAGGAGGCGGCGATCATCGGCATCTTGGCGATCAGGCGGATGGCCGCCTTCCACTGGTGCTGCGGATTCTCGTAGTCCTGCAGGTCCTGGTAGAAGGCCGAAAGCGCCCCCACCACGCCGACCATCACCGCCATCGGATGCGCGTCGCGGCGGAAACCACGGTAGAAGGAGAGCACCTGCTCGTGCAGCAGGTTGTGGTCGCGCACGTCGGCCTCGAAGGTGAACGCCTCGTCGGCGCTCGGCAGCTCGCCGCGCAGCAGCAGGTAAGCGATCTCCAGGAAACTGTGCTTGGCGGCCAGCTGCTCGATCGGATAGCCGCGGTAGAGCAGCATGCCCTTGTCGCCGTCGATGTAGGTGATGGCGCTGCGGCAGGAGGCGGTAGAGCGGAAGCCCGGATCGAAGGTCAGCAGGCCCTGGCCGGCCAGCAGGCCGCGCACGTCGACCGCCTCCGGCCCCATGGTGCCGGCCAGTACCGGCATCGCGCCGACGCTTTCCGCATCCGACAGACTCAGCGTGGCAAAACGGGCTGCCCCAGCGGCGGACGGGGCTTTCGGATCGGACGGCTTGGACATGGTGTTCTCCGTGCGGAAATTTCCGGCAGTTTCAACCCAGAAACGGCGGCTTGTCCAGTGCCGGCGCGCGATTGCGGCACATCAGATTTCTCCGGCGTTCTCACCTGCCCGTACCGCGATGGCGTGCCGGATAAGGAAGGGGGAAACGAGTTCGAACAGCACCGTGGCGACCACGACGACGGAGAGGATGTGCACGCCGAACCCCGGGAAATGGTGCACGGCGATGAGCCCCATGCCGGTCGCCATGCCGGCCTGCGGCATCAGCGCCACCCCCATCCAGTGGCGGACCACAGGTTTCGTTCCCGCAACCATGCCGCCGAACCAGGCGCCGACGATGCGGCCGGCTGCGCGCAGCACGATATAGCCGACGCCGAACGGCC
>DATLWR010000073.1:0-7393 GCA_035576205.1 Mariprofundaceae bacterium | reverse complement strand
TGTCGGCTCATCACATCCTGGGGCTGGAGCAGGTCCCAAGGGTTCGGCTGTTCGCCGATTAAAGTGGTACGTGAGCTGGGTTTAGAACGTCGTGAGACAGTTCGGTCCCTATCTACCGTGGGCGTTGGAGAATTGAGAGGATCTGTCCTTAGTACGAGAGGACCGGGATGGACGAACCTCTAGTGTATCTGTTGTCCTGCCAAGGGCATTGCAGGGTAGCTACGTTCGGAACGGATAACCGCTGAAGGCATCTAAGCGGGAAGCCGGCCTCAAGATTAGTTCTCCCGGAGCTTTAAGCTCCCTAAAGGGCCGTCGAAGACTACGACGTTGATAGGCTGGGTGTGGAAGTGCAGCAATGCATGGAGCTGACCAGTACTAATTGCCCGTGCGGCTTGACCATGCAACGTTAAGACATTGGTTGGATAATCACGAATAAGCCAGCTTGATACCAGTTTCCTGGTGTCCATAGCGTGGAGGAAACGCCTGATCCCATCCCGAACTCAGAAGCTAAGCTCCACAGCGTCGATGGTATTGCAGGGGTCCCTGTGAGAGAGTAGAACGATGCCAGGAATTTAACCAAACCCGCCGTTGAGCATATGCTCCGGCGGGTTTTTTTATTTCCACTTTCGGTTTCCCGCTTCGGGAGACCATTACTCAACAATGGTTTTGCTCGATTGTTTCGGCACCAAATCAGGACTAAAATTGTCCTACTTTCGAGGTGGCGTATGCTGAGGCTGACAAAACTGACGGATTACGGGATTTTGCTGATGACGCATATGGCGTCTTCCAAAGCGGAACTGCATTCGGCCGGCGGTCTGGCTGAGGCGACGCATGTGCCGTTACCCACGGTGAGCAAGATTCTGCAGATGTTGCTGCATCAGGGGCTGCTGGAATCGATCCGTGGTCCGCGTGGCGGCTACCAGCTGGCGCGTTCGGCCGACAGGATCAGCGTACGGGAAATCATTCATACCTTCGAGGGTTCCATTGCGCTAACCGAATGCAATCTTGAGGATGGCGAGTGCGAGCAGTCGGCGGTTTGCTCGACCAGCAACAACTGGAAGCGTATCAATCTCGCCGTCAGCCAGGCGCTGGAGTCCATTTCACTGGCCGATATGACGCAGCAGGATTTCATGCCGGTGTTTCGTCTGCAGCGTGCGATTGGTTTGACGGCGGTACAGTCATGAGTGAAACAGCCAAATCTTTGCCGACACCTGAATCGCTGACATCCCGCGAATACACGGCCGGATTCGTCACCGACATCGAGCAGGAGACGCTGCCGCCGGGGCTCAACGAGGATGTGATCCGCCATATTTCGTCGATGAAACAGGAGCCGGCGTGGTTGCTGGACTGGCGCCTGGAGGCATTTCGCCACTGGCTGACTATGATCGAGCCGCACTGGGCTTATGTGCAGTATCCGGCCATCGATTACCAGGCGATTTCTTATTATTCGGCGCCTAAAAAGAAGGGCGACGGCCCGAAGAGCCTCGACGAGGTCGATCCGAAATTGCTGGAAACCTATGCCAAGCTTGGCATTCCGCTGCGCGAGCAGGAGATGCTGGCGGGCGTGGCGGTCGATGCCGTCTTTGATTCGGTATCCGTTGCAACCACCTTCAAGGAGAAGCTGAAGGACGCCGGCGTGATCTTTTGCCCGATATCTGAGGCAGTGCGCGACTATCCAGAGCTGGTTCGGCAATACCTTGGCACCGTCGTGCCGACCACCGACAACTTTTATGCTGCACTTAATTCGGCGGTGTTCACCGACGGTTCCTTCGTCTACATCCCGAAGGGTGTCCGCTGCCCGATGGAGCTCTCGACCTATTTCCGTATCAATGCCTCCAACACCGGCCAGTTCGAGCGTACGCTGATCATCGCCGATGAGGGCTCCTACGTGAGCTATCTGGAGGGATGTACGGCACCGTCGCGGGACGAGAACCAGTTGCATGCCGCCGTCGTTGAGCTGGTGGCGATGGATGATGCACGCATCAAGTATTCGACAGTGCAGAACTGGTATCCGGGCGACGAGAACGGTGTCGGCGGCATCTACAATTTCGTCACCAAACGCGGCGACTGTCGCGGAGCGCGCTCGAAGATCTCCTGGACGCAGGTGGAAACGGGTTCGGCAATCACCTGGAAATACCCGAGCTGTGTCTTGCGCGGCGACGATTCGGTGGGCGAGTTCTATTCGGTGGCACTGACCAAGATGCGCCAGCAGGCCGATACCGGTACGAAGATGATCCACCTTGGCAGGAATACGCGCAGCACAATCGTCTCCAAGGGTATCTCGGCAGGTCATGGCCAGCAGTCCTATCGTGGACTTGTGCGTATCGCCAAGTCGGCGGAAGGAGCGCGCAATTATACGCAGTGCGACTCACTGCTGATCGGCGACAAGTGCGGTGCCCACACCTTCCCCTATGTCGAGGTGAAGAATCCGACGGCGACAATGGAGCACGAGGCGACCACATCGAAGATCGGCGAGGATCAGCTCTTTTACTGCAAGCAGCGCGGCATCTCCGAAGAGGATGCGGTCAATCTGATCGTCAACGGCTTCTGCAAGGATGTCTTCAACGAACTGCCGATGGAGTTCGCGGTGGAGGCAAACCGCCTGATGGAAGTGAGCCTCGAAGGCGCAGTCGGTTAATCGAATATCTGGAATCAGGAATAGAAACATGTTGAAAATCGAAAACCTGCACGCCGCAGTCGACGGCAAGGAGATACTGAAGGGCATCAATCTCGAGGTCCGTCCCGGCGAGGTGCATGCCATCATGGGGCCGAACGGTTCCGGCAAGTCGACACTCTCCAATGTTATCGCCGGCCGTGATGGATATACGGTGACGAAAGGGGGTATTTCCTGGAATGGCAATGATTTGCTCGCCATGGCGCCGGAAGAGCGCGCCTGGGCCGGGGTATTCCTGGCTTTCCAGTACCCGGTCGAAATTCCCGGTGTGAATAACGTTTATCTGCTGAAAGCCGGTGTGAACGCCAAGCGCAAGGCGCAGGGACTGCCGGAACTGGATGCGATGGATTTCATGCAGCTGGTGCGCGAAAAGGCGAAGCTTGTGGAGCTTGATCCGGCATTCCTGTCGCGCGGCGTCAATGAAGGCTTCTCGGGCGGTGAGAAGAAGCGTAACGAGATATTCCAGATGGCGGTACTTGATCCGAAGCTGGCCATTCTCGACGAGACCGATTCCGGTCTTGATATCGATGCGTTGCGCGTGGTGGCGAGCGGGGTGAACAAGCTGCGCAATGCCGAGCGGTCGATCGTCATGGTGACGCACTACCAGCGGTTGCTCGATTATATCGAGCCGGATGTGGTGCACGTGCTGGCCGACGGAAAGATCTTAAAGACTGGTGACAAGCATCTCGCACTGGAGCTAGAGAAGCGCGGCTACGATTGGGTACGTGCCGAGGCGGCTGGTGGGGCTACGGCATGACGAGCGCTGTGCAGTCCCTGCGCGACGCCGCCTGGCAGATGTACGAACAGGCGGGGCTGCCGACGCTCAGGAGCGAGGACTGGAAATACACCGATCTTGCAAAAATGAAGGCGGCGCTCGGCGAGGAGTGGTGGAAGCCTGCCGAGATCGACAGCGCGTCGCTGATCGATCTCGCCGAGATGGAGCGCTTGGCTATCCCGACGCTGGATGCCTATCGCTTGCTGTTTGTCGATGGCCGTTTCCACGAATCCCTGTCCCACAAGCCTGCCGGTATCGAGATTCTGCCATTGGCGGAGGCGATTCGGGAGAATGCCGACCTGGCGGGTGAGCTACTGCGGGTTGACGAGACGTCACCCACGTATACTGGTCTCGTTGCCGCGAACAGTGCACTGGCTGCAGACGGTGCTTGTGTGCGTATCAAGGCGGGTATCGTGCTCGACAAGCCGTTGCTGATCCAGCACGTCGCCGGTCGTCCTGGGGCGGCGCATATCTGCCATGGTCTATGGCTGGGTGAGCGGTCCGAGGCGCATGTCATCGAGCATTATTGCGGTGTCGGCGAAACAGCGCGCCTGACGCATGCTGTCACCCGGGTCTATCTCGAGGCAGCTGCCGTGTTGCGGCACGACCGGTTGCAAATGGAGCAGCCGCATCACTATCACCTCGGGCGGTTGGAGGTGACGCAGCAGCGTGACAGCAGTTTCGAGTCGCACTCCATTGCATTGGGAGCCGCCCTGTCGCGGGTCGATCTCTCCGTGCTGCTGGCAGGCCAGGGAGCCTCATGCCGGCTCAACGGCCTTTACCTGATCGGCGGCCGCCAGCATGCCGACCACCACACGCGCATCGAGCATGCCGCGCCCTACTGCACCAGCCGCGAGCATTATCGCGGCGTAATCGACGAACGGGCGCACGGTGTATTCAACGGCAAGGTGATTGTTAACAAAGGGGCGATCAAGACCGACTCGGCGCAATCCAATGCCAACCTTCTGCTGTCGAAGTTCGCCGAGGTGGATGCCAAGCCGGAGCTGACCATCGACAACGACGATGTGAAGGCGGCACACGGCTGCACGGTCGGCCAGCTCGATAAGCGCCAGTTGTTCTACCTGAAGTCACGTGGTCTTTCCGAGGTGGATGCCAGGCAGGTGCTGACCTTTGCCTTTGCCGATGAGGTGCTGGCGAGTCTGAAGCTGCCGGCCGTTCGCCGTTTCGTCGAGCGGGCGGCCTTCGCACGTCTGCCGCACAGTGACGGACTGGAGGAGATGCTTGCATGAGTTTTGATATTGCAGCCTTGCGTGCCGAATTCCCGGTGCTGCAGCAAGAGGTGTACGGCAAGCCGCTGGTCTATTTCGACAATGCGGCGACGACCCAGAAGCCGCTGGCTGTGATCGATGCGCTGCGCAGTTATTACGAGCACGACAACGCCAACATCCATCGTGGCGTGCATGCGCTCTCCGAACGTGCCACGGCCGATTACGAAAACGCCCGCGACAAGCTGCGGCGTTTGATCAACGCGGCATCCAGCCGCGAGATCATCTTCACGCGCGGTACCACCGAATCGATCAATCTGGTGGCCAGTTCGTGGGGCAATGCCAACGTGCGGGCAGGCGACGAGATCCTGATTTCGGAGATGGAGCATCACTCCGATATCGTGCCGTGGCAGTTGCTTTGCGACCGCACGGGGGCTTCGCTGGTGGTCGCGCCGATCGACGATCACGGCGAGTTGATCATGGACGAGTTCAGGGCGCGGCTCTCCGAGCGCACGAAACTGGTCGGCATCGTCCACCTTTCCAATTCGCTCGGCACCATCAATCCGGTGGCCGAGATCATCAGGCTTGCCCATGCGGCTGGAGCCAGGGTGCTGGTCGACGGCGCGCAGACCGTGGCGCATCTGACGGTCGACGTGCAGGCGCTCGATGCCGATTTCTATGTAACCAGCGCACACAAGATGTATGGCCCGACCGGGGTGGGGATTCTCTATGCCAAGGAGGCGCTGCTGGATGCGATGCCGCCGTATCAGGGCGGCGGCGACATGATCTCCTATGTCACTTTCGAGAAGACGCAGTACAACGAGCTGCCCTACAAGTTCGAGGCCGGTACACCCAATATCGCCGGCGGTATCGGTTTCGGCGCGGCCGTGGACTGGCTGGTGGCGAAAGGCGTGGAGAATCTTGCCGGTCATGAACAGGCGTTGCTGGCCTATGCGACGCAGAAGGCCGAGACCTTCGACGGCCTGCGCATCATCGGCACGGCGACGGAGAAGGCGACAGTGCTGTCGTTCACCCTTGCCGGCATTCATCCCCACGATCTCGGCACCATTCTCGACCGCGAGGGGGTGGCGATCCGCGCCGGCCACCACTGCACGATGCCGGTGATGCAGCATTTCCGTCTGCCGGCCACGGCGCGGGCGTCGTTTGCAGCCTACAACACGATCGAAGAGATCGATGTTTTGTTCGTGGCGCTGGAGAAGGCACAGGCATTGTTGACATAGTCATGTTTCCGTGCAGTGTTCGGCAGGCTTGCATGGCAGTGCAATCCTTGGGTGCGGGTGATGACAATGCGCAACGACAGTCCGGTCAAATGGGATTTGTTTGTCAGGGTTTTTCACTGGAGCCTGGTGCTTTTCTTCGCCTTGGCCTATCTGAGCGGTGATTTCAACGTCGAAGATCTGCACGGCTGGTTCGGTTATGTGATCACCGTGCTGATCGTCGGACGCTTCGTCTGGGGTTTTGCGGGCAGTGCGAATGCGCGTTTCGCAAACTTTATCTATTCGCCCGCCGAGACCTTGGCCTATTTCGCCAGCGTGATCAAAAACAATCCCAGGCATTATGTAAGCCACAACCCGGCCGGCGCACTGATGGTCTTCGCATTGCTGGCATCTCTTGTGGCGCTGGTCGCTTCGGGCCTGCTGCTCGAGGACTGGGGTGAGTACGAAGGTCCGCTGTGGGCCATGCACGTGTCGATCGGCGATGCCTTGGGGCATCTGGCGAAGTATGTGCACAAGGCTTTGCCGGAGATCCTGCTGGCCATGGTCGGGTTACATATCCTGGGTGTTGTCGTTGCAACGCTGCAGCACCGGGAAAATTTTGTGCATGCCATGTGGTATGGACAGGAAAAGCCGCGCGACTAAAATTCGTCGGCTACTTTGCCGGCGTTTTCGTCAACGGCTGCAATATCAATAGGTATAAGGATAATGAAATGAGACGGACATACTATGCCCTCGCAGGTGCGGTGATGATGGTCATGGGTACAGTCGCGGAAGCGGCGGCCGGTGACACGGCGACCGGCAGCCTGAATTTGTATCCCTCGTTCTACGACAGCAGCCTGATCCAGCTTGCCCAGAACGATACCGGCACGAAGTCGGATGCGTCGGTAAGCCAGGAGGAGCCGTTCCATGAGTCGGCGTTTACGGCCAACAAGATGCACGGTTACCTGGGTATCGCCTCGCTGACCGCCGCACTGCTGGCCGGTGTGTCGGCACCGGATAATGAAGGTGCAGTTGCTGGTCAGCCCATCAAGAAGGGTTTCCATCACTATGCCGGCCTCACGGCTGCCGCCCTCGGTGGTGCAGCAGTGGTTTCGGGCCTGATGCTGCATGCCGATGACATCACGCCGGATTTCCTCGATCCGGATACCGCCCACATGATCCTTGGAATCCTCGGTACCGCTGCCTATGTCTATGCCGTTTCGAAGGGTCCGAAGGTGACGGGCAAGGGTGCTGGCGGACACGCGGCAGCCGGCATGGCGGGTGCCGCTCTGATGGCGACCGCGATCTACCTGGAGTTCTGAGATGAAAAAGCGACTGTCTACATGGATTCTGCCGATGATTGTGGCCGTGGCCGGCTTTTCGGTTGTCGCCTTTGCAGCGGGCAATGTCATTCCCCAGATGCTGAGCCAGTACAAGGCTGAGGGAGCCAAGGATTTCTCGGCGGCCAGGGGCGAGGCTTTCTGGACGAAGAAGCACGATT
>DATLWR010000072.1:0-6668 GCA_035576205.1 Mariprofundaceae bacterium | reverse complement strand
TTTGGCCGGTGTGACGGTTCGCTGGATGTAATCGGCGACGGCGGTGGCCGGGTCGGACTCGGCGGTCAGCACCACCTCCATGCCGCGACGCTGCATTTTGGCCACGAAGCTGTCGCCAGCGCTGGCACCGATCACCACACTGCACGATGCCAGCGGATGCGGGGCATCGTCCTTGTAGTGGTGAAACACGAACTCCTTCGGCAGCGTCACACGCTCCGCCTCTTTCACCCTCGGCTCGGCCTCTGGATTTTCGGGCAGTTCGACCTCAAAGACGATCCAGTCGGCGCATTTGCCGATATGCCCTGCGATGCTCCGTCCATCCCTGCTTGCAACCGCGATACGCATCATCATTCCCCGATGGCTTTCAGGATGCCGTTGATGATGTCGGCGGGCTGTGGCGGGCAGCCGTGCACCACCACGTCCACCGGGATGATATCGTCCACCGATCCGGCAATCGCATAGTTGTCGCGGCCGAAGATGCCGCAGTTGGCTGCGCAGTCGCCCACCGCCACCACCAGCTTCGGCGCCGGCGTCGCGTCATAGGTCATCCTCAGCGCCGTCTCCATGTTGCGCGTCACCGGCCCTGTCACCAGCAGCATGTCGGCATGCCGGGGGCTGGCCACGAAATGGCAGCCGAAGCGCTCCAGATCGTAATAGCAGTTGTTGGTGGCATGAATCTCCAGTTCGCAGCCGTTACAGGAGCCGGCATCGACCTGGCGGATGGCGAGCGAGCCCTTGAAACGCTTGCGTACCGCTTTCTCCAGCTTTTGCCCCAGCGCATCGACCTGATTGCTCGCCGGCAGCGGCTCGGTGCGGCGGCCGATGCGGAAGATGGTTTTCAGGATCGTCAGCATACCCGCCTCACAGGTCGTTGCCCGAGTACGAGCAGTTGAAGGACTTGTTGTTGAGCGGGAAATCGGGCACCGGTACGTCGCGCACCGCCAGCTCCAGCCCCAGCCAGTTGATCATCGAGGGATCGCGCACCGCATAGCGGTCGATGCAGCCACGCTCACCGAAACGCACCCAGCAGGCGATCTCGCCGCGCCACGATTCGACGGCTGAAAAACCGGAGACGCCCGCCTCGGGCGGCCGCCAGTCGTGGCGCGCCGGCCCATCCGGCAGCTTCTCCAGCAACTCGGCGATGATGCGCGCCGAGTCGGCGATCTCCTCGAAGCGTACCCAGACGCGGGTGGCGACGTCGCCGTGCCGGCCGTGCGGCGTTTTCACCTGCACCTGGTCGTAGGGCGGATAGCCCTCCTCGATGCGCTCGTCGGCATAGTGACCCGAGGCGCGGCCGGCGAAGCCCAGCAGGCCGATGTCACAGGCATCCTCTACCGCCACGATGCCGGAACCGATGACGCGTTCCTGGATCGACGAGTGATCGGCGTAGATGGCGCGCAGTGCCTCCACCTCGGCGGCGATCTCGCCGGTCTGTTTCTGCAGGGCGTAGATGGCGGCGGCATCGAGGTCGCAGGCCACACCGCCCGGCACCACCAGATTCATCAGCAGCCGGTGACCGAACAACTCGAAATGCAGCCGCGCCAGCTGCTCGCGCAGCCGCTGCATCTGCATGTGCATGAAGGTGAAAGCGGCATCGTTGCAGATAGCACCGATATCGCCGATGTGGTTGGCCAGCCGCTCGCGCTCGACCAGCACGCCGCGGATGAAGCTGGCGCGCACCGGCGGTGGCTTTAGTGCGGCATACTCGCAGGCCTGCGAAAAGGCCCAGGCGTGCGCCACGGTGGCATCGCCTGAGACGCGGCCGGCGAGTCTTGCCGCTTCGGGTGCCGTCCTCCCCAGCATCGCCTTGGCGATGCCCTTGTGCACGTAGCCGAGCCGTTCCTCGAGATTGAGGATCTGCTCGCCGACGACGAGGAAACGGAAATGGCCCGGCTCGATGATGCCGGCATGCACGGGACCGACAGGAATCTCGTGCACTCCCTCGCTGCCGCTGTCGATGAACGGGTAATGGCCGTCGACCCGCGGCATGCGGGTATCGCGCGCGAATCTGCGGCGAAGCGGATGCACATCGGCCGGCCAGTGCTCGTGCTTCAGCCACGGCCTGGAATCGGGGATGTCGGTGAAACGGATGCCGAACATGTCGGCCGTCTGCCGCTCCATGCGGAGTGCTGCGATGTACTGGCCGGCAACGCTCGGCAGCTCCGGCGCCTCGTCGTCGAGCTGCGTGCGCAGCAGTGCATGGCGATGCTCGGGATGCGCGAAGGCCATGTAGGCATAGAGCCCCTCGCCTGCCTCGTGGGCACCTCCCTCGGCCGCCCACAGCGCCACCAGCCGCATGCCGACCCGCTTCGCCTCCTCGGCCGCCTCCGCCCAATCGAGCCGCCGCACCTCCAGACACGGCATGTGCACCGGCTGGTGATCCTCCAGAAAGCGGCTGTAGATGCCGTGATCGCCGAGCCGCTCGGCGAACCAGGTGTTGACGACGAACCTCATGCGCCGCCCCCGCCGGCGATCAGCCTGGCCGCCGTGCCGTACCAGTCGGCCAGGAAGGCCGGAATGGCCAGGCCCAGCAGCAGTGTCAGAGCCAGATGCACGTAGACCGGCAGCATGTTGGCGGCGACCGGCCGCGCCGTCTCGGGCGCCTCGCCAAAGACCATCTGCTGCACGAAACGGAACAGCGCCGCCATGGCGATCAGAAGGCCCAGCAACAGCACGCCGACCGTCCACGGATACGATTCGAGGGCGGCGGTGAACAGCAGGAACTCGCTGACGAAGACGCCAAAGGGAGGGAAACCGGCGATCGCCGCCGTGCCGACGATCAGTCCCCAGCCAATGGCCGGGTGATGGCGGATCAGGCCGCGGATCTCGGCCATCTTCTGCGTGCCCATCGCCTGCGCGGCATGGCCGACGGTAAAGAAGATGCCCGACTTGACCAGCGAATGGACGGTCATGTGCAAGAGCGCGGCGAAGCTCGCCAAATGCGTGCCGATGCCGAAGGCGAAGGTCATCAGCCCCATGTGCTCGATCGAGGAGAACGAGAACATGCGTTTGACGTCACGCTGCCGGTGCAGCGAGAAGGCAGCGACGACGAGCGACAACAGCCCGAAGCCGATCATGATGTTGCCGGCCAGATGCGTGCCGGTGGCCGCGTCGACCAAGAGCTTGCAGCGCACCAGTGCATACAGGGCGAGATTGAGCAGCAGGCCGGAGAGTACGGCGGAAACGGGGGTCGGGCCCTCGCCGTGCGCGTCGGGCAGCCAGGTGTGCATCGGCGCCAGCCCCACCTTGGTGCCGTAGCCGACCATCAGGAAACAGAAGGCGATGGAGAGTACCGCCGGGTCGAGCTTGTCGGCGTGCTGTTTCAAGAGTGTCCAGGTCAGCGCCTCGTTGCCGTGACCGAGCACGTGCAGCGAGGCGTAGAAGATCAGCACCGTGCCGAACAACGCCAGCGCGATGCCCATGCCGCAGAGGATGAAATATTTCCAGGCGGCGGCGATCGAGGCGGTGGTGCGGTAGAGCGACACCAGCATCACGGTGGCCATCGTCGAAAGCTCCAGCGACACCCACAGGATGCCGATGTTGTTGGTGGTGAAGCCAAGCAGCATGCCGAAGCAGAAGAGCTGGTACATGGCGTGGTAGAGCCTGAGCCTTTGGCTGTCGATGCGGCCGTGCGTGAGCTCGTTGTGCATGTAGGGGCCGGAGAATATGGCGGTGGTGAGCCCCACGAAGGCGGTCAGCACCACCAGGAAGACGTTGAAGCTGTCGAGGAAGAAGAGATCGCCCATCGCCGTGTGCGGCCCCTCGGCCAGCACGTCGACGGCCAGCCACAGGCTCGCCGCCAGGGTGACGGCAGCGACCGCGACATTGAGCCGGGCCGCCGGACGCGGTGCGGCGAGGAACCCGAGCAGCAACGCACCCATGAGCGGCGACAGCAGCAGGAACGCGAACTGCATCACCGCTCCTCCTCCTCTTCGACCAGCGGCTTGTGCAGCGCCTCGACCTCCAGCGTGTCGAAGGTGGAGCGGATCTGGAAGAAGAACAGGCCGAAGATCAGCGCGGCCACCAGCACGTCGAAGGCGATGCCGAGCTCGACCACCATCGGCATGCCGTTGGTGGCGCCGATAGCGGCGAAGAACAGCGCATTCTCGATGGCCAGGAAGCCGACCACCTGCGTGACCGCCTTGCGGCGGGTAATCATCATCAGCATACCGAGCAGCACGCAGGCCAGCGCGATGGCCATCGAATCGCGCGTCAGCAATTCCGCCGCACGCTCGATCGGCTCGATGACATAGTAGGCGAACAGCGTCAGGCCGATGGCGATCAGCATGGTGAGCGCCATGTTCATCAATGGCTCCACCTCGCGGTGCACGTGCAGCTCGCGCACGATGCGCCACAACAGCCAAGGCAGCAGAAGCCCCTTCAGCGCCAGCGCCAGCACGGCCGAGATGTAGAGGTTGGAATCCCCGGTGCCGTAGGCGACCAGTGCGGCGGTGGCGGCCAGCAGCACACCCTGTGCCGCGAACCACTGCAGCACGGCGAGCATGCGGTGCTGGGCGAGCAGCGAGAAGGAGACCAGCAGCATCAGTGCGGCGAGGCCGTTGACCAGCTGATGCAGCAGTGCCGCACTCATACGCCCACCTCCAGCATGTAGTAGGTCATCAGTCCGAGGAAGGCGAGCATAAAAGCGGCGTTGAGGTATTCCGGCACCTCGAAGATGCGCATCTTCGCCATGCCCGTCTCGACCAGCGACAGCAGCACGAACAGCACGGCGAGCTTGGCGAGCCAGACGCCGAAGGCGACGGCGAGGCTCGTTGCATCGAAGGCGGTGGCGATGCCCCACGGCAGGAACAGGTCGACAATCAGCGTGGCAAACAGCACCAGCTTGATCTGCGCCGCCCACTCCATCAGCGCCAGGTGGCGACCGGAATATTCGAGGATCATCGCCTCGTGCAGCATGGTCAGTTCGAGGTGCGTGGCCGGGTTGTCGATCGGGATGCGGCCATTCTCGGCCAGTGCGATCATCAGCATGGCGGCCAGCGCGAAGGCGAGCGACGGATGCAGCGCCAGCTGCACGTGCAGCGTATAGTCGATCATCGCGGTCAGGTTGGTGCTGTGGGCATGCAGCGACAGCACCAGCACGCTGACCAGCATCGCCGGCTCCGCCAGTGCCGAGAAGGTCATCTCGCGGCTGGCACCCATGCCGCCGAAGGCAGTGCCGATGTCCATGCCGGCCAGCGCCATGAAGAAGCGCGCCAGCGCCAAGAGCGCCACCAGCGCGATGACATCGGCGGTCAGTGACAGGGGTGTGGCCAGCCACAGCGCGGGCACCACCGTCGCCGCCATCACCGTGGCGGTAAACACCACGTAGGGGGCAGTGCGGAACAGCCACGAGGCGTGCTCGGCCAGCACCACCTCCTTGCCGAACAGCTTCAAGAGATCGCGCCACGGCTGCAGCACGGGCGCACCCTGCCGGTTCTGCAGCCGCGCTTTGAGTTTGCGCACGAAACCGGCGGCAACCGGCGCAATCATCACCAGCAGCACCGCCTGCAGCAGTTGCAGGGCGAGATGGCCGAGTGCTGGCATCATATGACCACCGCCAGCAGCACCAGCACGGTGACGAAGATGTAGGCGAGATAAGCGTGCAGGCCGTATTTATGCTGCTTGTTCACCAGCCGCGCCAGCTCCAGCGCCCCGTCACCCAGAGGCTTGTAGAGCTTTTCGGCGGCCAGATCGGCGACATGCAGCGCATAGCGTATATGGCCGGCGACGAGCTTGTGCCTGCGGCCTTCGGCGTGCAGGTGCTCCACCGGCCGGTAGAGGCCGGCGAAGATGCGCCGGATCGGCTGTGCGAAGCCGGTCGCCGTGTACTGCATGGTCGGCGCCAGCGTCGGATGGCCGCAGCTCCACAAGGGTGAACGGCGCACCGCTCCGCCCCTTGGATGCAGCAGCCAGTAGGCGATGCCGCCCAGCAGCAACATGCCGAACAGCACGATCGGTGCCGAATAGGAGGCGCGCGTCGCATCGACCGGCGTCAACCACAGCCAGCCGCCGGCATCGACGGAGGCGGCGATCGAGACGTTGAGCAGCAGCTGCGGCACATGGTCGATGAGCGGCACCACCAGCACCGGCAACAGGCCGAGCAAAAGGCAGAGCACGGCCGGGATCGCCATGCCGGCCTGCATCCAGCGGTCCACCTCGTGGGCGTTGGCGGCCGCCTCGCTGCGCGGCGTGCCGAGGAAGGCGATACCGAACACCTTGACGAAGGCGGCGGCGGCCAGGGCGGCGGCCAGCGCCAGCATGGCGGCCGAGAACGGCACGATGGCGGTGAGCAGGCTGCCGCCGAGTTTCGGCGTCAGCAACGCCGTCTGGAAGGTCAGCCACTCGGAAACGAAGCCGTTGAACGGCGGCAGCGCCGAAATGGCGATGCAGCCGGCCAGCACCAGCACGGCGGTGACCGGCAGGCGGCGGATCAGGCCGCCCATCGCCTCGAGGTTGCGGCTGCCGGTGGCGTGCAGCACCGCCCCTGCCCCCATGAACAGCAGCCCCTTGAACAGGGAGTGGTTGATGGCGTGGTAAAGGGCGGCGATCAGGCCGAGCGCGGCCAGCTGCGGATGGCCGAAATAGGCCAGCAGCAGCGACAGGCCGAAGCCGATCAGGATGATGCCGACATTCTCCACCGACGAGTAGGCCAGCAGCCGCTTCAGGTC
>DATLWR010000071.1:0-1507 GCA_035576205.1 Mariprofundaceae bacterium | reverse complement strand
CATCAAGAAGTTCTCCGCCATCGTCAATCCGCCCGAGGGCGCGATCCTGGCGGTTGGCGCCACCGAGGAGCGCGCCGTTGTCGAGAACGGCCAGGTGAAGGTGAAGCAGATGCTGTCGCTGACCCTCTCCTGCGATCACCGGGTGGTCGACGGTGCCGTCGGCGCCCAGTTCCTGGCGGCGCTGAAGAAGCATATCGAGACGCCGGCGAGCGTCCTGATTTAAGACGAGTGTTCCCTCACGCCAACACCATCGCAGCCCGCATATGGACGTGCGGCGGCGAGCGCAGTGAAGCCGTGAGTGGAGCAAGACCGCGCTCTTGCGGAACGATCAAGGCCGAGGGCAGGACGCCCCGAGGCCGTATCCAAGAGGATTATCATGCCGATTGATGTATTCATGACCCAGCTCTCCCCGACCATGACCGAAGGCAAGATCGCCCGCTGGCTGAAGAAGGAGGGCGATACCCTCTCCTCCGGCGACGTGCTGGCCGAGGTTGAGACCGACAAGGCCACCATGGAGATGGAGGTCGTCGACGAGGGCGTGCTGCACAGGATTCTGGCTCCGGCGGGTTCGGTGGTGACGGTCGGTACGCCGATCGCGGTGATCGCCGAGGAGGATGAGGATATCCCGGCCGACTACATGCCGTCCGGTGCTGCCATCGCAGCATCTGCCGCCGAGGAAGCGCCCGCCGCAGCTGTGGCGACACCGGCGCAGGTTGTCGAGACGCTGGCAGCCGCTGCTACTGCGCCGGCTTCCGGAGAGCACGATGAGCACGAGTTGAACCTGAAGCCGGCCGGCATCTTCAATGCCGACAGCGAGTACGACGTGGTGGTGATCGGTGCCGGCCCCGGCGGCTATGTGGCGGCGATCCGCGCCGCGCAGCTCGGCCTGAAGGTGGCCTGCGTCGAGTCCACGCATCTGGGCGGCATCTGCCTGAACTGGGGCTGCATCCCGACCAAGGCGCTGCTGCGCACCGCCGAGATCATCAATGTCATCGAGCACCATGGCGAGGAGCTGGGTATCGGCGTGACCAAGGCGAAGCCGAACCTGGATGCCGCCATCGGCCGCTCCCGCAAGATCGCCGAGAAGCTCTCCGGCGGTATCGGCTTCCTGTTCAAGAAGAACAAGATCACCCATATCGAGGGCTATGCGAAGTTCGCCGCCGGCAACAAGTTGATGGTGGAGACCAAGGACGGCGAGAAGCAGGTGACTGCGAAGCACGTCATCGTCGCCACCGGTGCCCGCGCCCGTGCCTTCCCCGGTATGGAGGTCGACGGCGAGACGGTGATCACCTACAAGAAGGCACTGTCGATGGAAAAGCTGCCGAAGAAGCTGATCGTCATCGGCTCCGGCGCCATCGGCATGGAGTTCGCCTATTTCTACAACGCCATGGGTTCGGAAGTGACCGTGCTCGAGGCAGCACCCCAGATCCTGCCGCTGGAGGATCACGAGATCTCGAAGATCGTCGAGCGCAGCTTCAAAAAGAACGGCATCAACGTCGTTACCGGC
>DATLWR010000070.1:0-3951 GCA_035576205.1 Mariprofundaceae bacterium | reverse complement strand
CTGACCAATGTGAGTGACCTTGGCTTCGGCAAGTCCCTGCAGCGCAGGCTGAGGGGCTGGATCGATCCGCCGGCGTCATCGGATCAGCAAGGCTGGGGCGACAAGACGCGATTCTTTCTTGCCCGGATGATCGGCGATCCCGGCCCGGTGGGCTCCCTGGTGATCCGCGATTTGCATGTCGATCCAAGGCAACGCGGACGCGTGCTGACGCTTGCGTTGCTGCCGGATGCATCCGGGCTCAATGTGATCGATGCAGAGGGGCATCCGATGGCGCAGTGCAAAGTCGGCAGCGTCTGCCGGCTGGCATTCGACGATGGCGGCATCTCGTTTGTGCCCGCCCAGGTTGTTGCAGGGCATCAGACACGGCTGACAATGAGTTTCCGCTCTCTGGATAACGCCGCCAGGATGGTCAGACACAGTATTTCCACCGACGAGCTGTTACAGGGAGGGGGGAATTTCCTGAAGGTCAACTGCAAATGGCCGGATCCCTATCAGGCGCGGCTGATTCTCAATGAGCTGGCCGACGCTTACCTAATGCGCGACCAGAAGGATGTGACACGCTCTTACGATCAGATGATCGCCTTTCTGGACGACAACCTCGATCCGATGGAGGTATCGCTGGAAGGCGCCGAGCGCAAGCTGAGGGATTTCCTGCAACAGCACGGCATCCTCGATATGAGCCAGAACTACACGCAGGGGTTGGACAATATCGCGGCGCTCGACCAGAAGAAGGTCGATAACGAATTGCGCAAGCGTGAACTCGCTTATCTGGCCGATGTGCTGAGCAAGGCCGACCCCGTGGCCTATGGCTCACTGGTCTCGGAGGTCAGCGATGATCTGGCCAAGGATTGGGAGCAGTTGCAGGAGCGGACCGTCGAGCTGGATGCGGAGGGAGAAGCCCTGCATGGCTTCACCGAGAACTATGTGCCGATGAAAAAGCACATGGCGGCGGTCAAGCTGCTCGAGCAGCGCAAGATCGAGCTGAAGAATGCGGCGCTGCGCGTTATCCAGGAAAAACAGAAGCTGCTGCTGCAAAGCGACAATCTGATCGAGGAGCAGATCGCCCAGATCGAGAGGGGCATGGGCCTGGATCCCGAAACCCAGAACGGTTTCATGCGGCTGCAAAGGCAGAAGACGATTGCGGAGAAGCTGTACAACCTGTTGCTGGAGAAGCGGGAGGAGATGAAGCTTTCCAAGGCCGGGGCGATTGCCGATATGCAGGTGCTCGATCCTCCGGAGGAGGGGTATCAGGTGGCTCCCAATCTCCCCAGGAATTTGCTGATGGGGGGAATGCTGGGGCTGCTGCTCACCGGTCTGCTCGCCTTCGTGCGCGAGACGCTGGATATCGCGATCCGGGATCCGGACGAGATCGAGCGCGTCACGGGTCTGTACGTGCATGGCATGGTGCCGGCGCACAAGGAAGCGGAGGAGAATGTCGGGCTGGTGACACTGAGCCGGCCGACCTCGGTCGATGCCGAGGCGTATCGCAGTCTGCGCACCAGCATCCAGCTGGCCAGCCTGGAGAATCAGGTCGGCTCGATCATGATCACCTCGTCCGGACCGGGCGAAGGCAAGTCCACCACCATGTGCAACCTGGCCGTGACACTGGCGCAATCCGGTCGCAAGACGCTGGTGGTGGATTGCGACATGCGCAGGCCGGTGGTGGGCAGGTATCTGGAGGTGCCGAGCGAGCCGGGTCTTGCCGAAGTGCTCGATGGCAAGCTGGATTGGCATGAATCCGTCCGTCCGACGGCCGTGGAGGGGTTGTTCGCACTGCCTGCGGGCAGCATTCCACCCAATCCTTCCGAACTGATCGGCAGGGCGAAAATGGCTCAAATCCTCAGCGAAATGAAGCAGGAATACGATTTCGTCCTTTGCGACGTGCCGCCGATTCTGGTGGTCAGCGATGCGGCACTGTTGGCCTCGCATGTGGATGGCGTATTGATTCTGGTGCGCGCGGGCAAAGCTGTCGCGCATGCGGTGAAACGCGCCAGCGACCAGATGCAGCGTGTCGGTGGCACGGTGCTGGGTGCGATCTTCAATGCCTACAGCGGCAGGTCCGGCGGTTATGGCAACTATGGCGGCTATTATCACCAGGAAGAAACGCCGGAAGCCGCCTGGTTCAAGCGCCTGGCCGACAAGTTGCGTCGTGGAGGCAGCGGGGCATGATCCTGACTCCTTTGCCCGGCATCGTGCGCGGATGCAGGCTCGCAATTCCGATCGCTTGCGATTGAACCGCCGATGATGACGAATCAGCAAGACGGCGAATCCCTGCAGGAAAAGTATTTCGGGCATAGGCACGTCACCGTCATCCGGCCCAGCAAGGGGTGGCGGGCGCTCAATTTGCGGGAGTTGTGGGCCTACCGGGAGCTGCTGTTCGTCCTGAGTCTGCGGGATATCAAGGTGCGCTATAAACAGACCGTCCTGGGCGCGACCTGGGCCATTTTGCAACCGCTGCTGACGATGCTGATCTTTACGCTGATCTTCGGCCGGCTGGCCAAGATTCCTTCCGACGGCTATCCCTACGCGGTGTTCGTTTTCGCGGCGCTGCTGCCCTGGACTTTTTTCGCCAACAGCATCACCGCCTCTTCCGGTTCGCTGGTCAGTTCCGCCAATCTCGTCAGCAAGGTCTATTTCCCGCGCCTGATCATCCCGCTCTCTGCCATCGGCGTCGGCCTGGTGGATATGGCGATCTCCACCGCCGTCATGTTGCTGCTGATGGTCTATTACGGTGTGGCCTGGAGCGCCAGCCTGCTGGCCATCCCGCTATTGCTCTTCGCGGTGATATTTACCGCACTCGGTGTCGGCACGCTGCTGTCGGCGCTCACGGTGACCTATCGGGACTTCCGCTATGTCGTGCCTTTCATGGTACAGCTCTGGATGTTCGCCACGCCGGTGGTCTATCCGGCCAGCCTGATACCGGAGCGGTGGCAGTGGCTCATGTTTCTCAATCCCATGGCCGGCATCATCGATGCGTTCCGCTCGGCTTTTCTCGGCATGCCGTTCGATTTGTCAGCGATCGGCCTCTCCTTTGCCGTCGCCTTGACCTTTTTCGTCATCGGCGTCGCCTATTTCGAGAAGGTCGAACGCCGGTTCGCCGATATTATCTGAGTACCGGGGCATGATGTTTGAGATGAGAAAACAGCTTTCTGGAACGGGTAGATAGATGCGTCCCGCCATCGAGGTCCGGAATCTGGGCAAGGAGTACGTCCTCGGCGCCCGCGAGAAAGGGAACGAAACCTTCCGTGAGATGCTGATGGGAAGCCTGGCGGCACCATTTCGCCGTCTGGGCCGGCTGCAGGGCGACGTGGCTGCCGAGGAGCGTTTCTGGGCCTTGAAGGATGTGAGCTTCGATGTGCAGCCCGGCGAAGTGGTGGGCATCATCGGGCGCAATGGCGCCGGCAAGAGCACGCTGCTGAAGATTCTGTCCCGCATCACCGAGCCGACGACGGGCGAGATCGGCATCCGCGGCCGGGTCGCCAGCCTGCTGGAGGTGGGCACCGGCTTTCACACCGAGCTGACCGGGCGTGAAAACATTTTCCTCAACGGCGCCATTCTGGGCATGAGCCGGCAGGAGATCGGGCGCAAATTCGACGAGATCGTCGATTTCGCCGAAGTCGAAAGGTTTCTGGATACGCCGGTCAAGCGGTACTCATCGGGCATGTATGTGCGCCTCGCATTTGCCGTGGCGGCGCATCTGGAGCCGGAAATCCTCATTGTCGATGAGGTGCTGGCGGTCGGCGATGCCCAGTTTCAGAACAAGTGCATGGGCAGGATGAAAGAGGTGGGGCAGGAAGGGCGAACCGTCCTGTTTGTCAGCCATAACATCGGAGCCGTGAATGCGCTTTGCACGAAAGGCATGCTGCTCGAGAGAGGCGAAGTGGCCGCCATCGGCGAAGTCGAATCCGTGCTGGCCAATTATATGGGCGGGGATCAGGCGCAGAGCAGCCA
>DATLWR010000069.1:0-28343 GCA_035576205.1 Mariprofundaceae bacterium | reverse complement strand
TGTCGTGATCACCTTGGGCTGGATGCCGGTGATCTGGAGCGTCGGTGTCGTGATCACCTTGGGCTGGATGCCGGTGATCTGGAGCGTCGGTGTCGTGATCACCTTGGGCTGGATGCCGGTGATCTGGAGCGCCGGTGTCGTGATCACCTTGGGCTGTTCGGCGGATTGTGCTGGTAGTGCTTTGTAACACTGATACCGGATGTTGTACTGCGCGGCGCCGTTGCGAATGTTGGCATCGACAATCTGCTGTTCACCGGGTTCGCAATCCTTGGAGCAAGGATTAACATCGGCGTCGGGACTATCGATCCAGCCGGTCCAGGCCGTGCCGCAAGTTTCCCGACCCGAGTAGTCGGTTGTCGAAGGCTTGGGTGCCGGCACCAGCAGGTAACAGCGGTACATGACATCGTAGCGCGTGGTCGCACCATTCTTATCGGTCCGGACTTTCAGGCGCTCGCCAGGGTCTGCACCCTTCGGACAAGGGTTTACATCCACGTCGGGACTATCGATCCAGCCGGTCCAGACTGTTCCGAAGTCGCGTTTTGTCGGCGCCGGGCGAGTAAGCAGCTTCTTTTCCGGCAACGGCGTTTTCTGAGCGGTCACTGTTTTTGTGGCATTCCCCTGCGTCGCTGCAAATGCGACGCTACAGGACAGCAGCAACAGGCTGGTCAGGAATACATCAACGAATATTCGCTTCAACCGCCACTTTGCGCCCAAAGTCACTCCTTGATTCGAGATTCGGCTGCACTCAGCATCAAAAGCGCATCCATATTTGAATCCCTGCCACCATGATAGTCATTATTCCGTCGCCCTGAATGTCCACTTCTCATCATACCGGTTCATCACGTTACTGCATGCGCCTTTGCGTTCGAACGCAAGGCGGCTCTTATCCGTATAAAGCGGGTAGAATTCACTCATACCGCAAGGATCCCCGGACGACACCGCATCGCCGCCGGAAGAGAACGTCTCCTCCCACTGCAGGTCCTCGCTAAGCTCTGGACGCTTGCAGGTGCGCGTCTGCTCCTCCTCGCCAACCAGATTGATCAGGAATTCGTAGCTTCCATCATCGTGAACCTTGAGACGGCCTTCCACCGGGACGTCTTCGAAATCAGCCGTACCACAGCCGGTACGGTTGACCTTCAAGCTCGCTCTGCCGCTGCCTGTGTATTCCCGCCAGCCACCCTCCGCATCGTACTCGTCGAACGTCCACCGAATCTTTCCCGTCAGGTTTCTTGTGTATTCTTCGTTTACGCTGACATCGCTTGCCGAGAAGGTGCCGGTATAGGTCTTGACCTCATCCAGAATCCTGATGTGGGACAGCAGCAGATGCTTCGCATCGGGATAGCTTTTCCCGTCGATCTGCAGGGGGTGCTTGAATGCCACAGTCACGGTTGCTTCGTTAGGCGACGGTTTCGATGCCGGCGCAAAGTAGGTAGCGCTCATCTTGTTTCCGCTCACTCGACCGGGCCCATCCACACTCCATTGCACATCAACTGGCACTGACTTGCTGGGCAGTATCGCCGCATACTGCTCATAACCATCGTCGCCTTCGCAGACCAAGTGCGGTGGTACCCTGTCCCGACTACCGGGCGTAACTTCAACCACATCACCGATGGTTAGTTCCAGGTGACCACCAGGTATTGTTTGTGCGGCATCACCGCCGGGTTTGACCTCAACCGCATCACCGATGGTCAATTCCAGGTCATTGCCGGGCGGTGGTTCGGCGTTACCACTGGACGTAACCTCAACCACATCGCCTATCGTCAGCTTCAGCTGGCCACCCGGCGATGAGGCTTCAGGCGTTTGCCCAGCTTTTGCATCCACCGGGAGCAGACCACCCTTCACCAGACAATGGACCAATCTTAGCTCGACGGTTCCACCCGGAGCGGTGGTCGCACTGACCGGGCCCAGATGGTAGCCGCTGACAAGGACCTCCCTGTTGGCAGGCGTACCGCCTCCCGCCTCGTCGGATAGCGCAGGCCACGCGATCATGGTCAGGCCAAGAACCATGAGCAATCTCAGGAACGTTTTCATCTCTGTTGTCTTGTCACGGTTGCTTCCTCCACGGAGCGGCTGCTAATCCTTCAGAAGTTCTTTCCCGTTGATCACCAGCTTTCGCGGATTTTTCATGCTTTCGCCGGGGGGAATATAGGCATTGATCTGCCAGACCCGCCCATCGCTGGTATGGAAAGTCAGGGTGTAGCTGTCGAAGGTGTAGGTGCCGCTGCTGGCCCCCATGGCGCGGTCTGCCTGAGCCTGGTTCCAGTGATCAACCATGGTATACCCGTCGGGCACGATCAGCTGCGAAGTCTCACCGACCATGTGCAGGAAGTTGCCGTGTTCCTCGTAGCGACCGTCCGCATGTAGCGTCAGGCGCGGCGCATCCGCATCGCGCCAGTCGGCTCGAGCAAAGGTTCCATCAAGCCGGGTATTCGCCGGTATCGCGAGTCTGGTCCATGGCCGGTCACGGTCGGAGATCAGGGTGCCATCCTTGCCGATCGTGTACTCCGCCGTATAGCCACTATAGGTGAAGATCAACTTGTTGCCCTGTTTCTTCCATGTTCCCCAGAGCGGCTTCCTTATTTGCTGGTCCCAGCGAAGGTCGGAGCCCATGCCGCGGTCCGGCAACCGATGACGATAGGTTCCGTCCGGAAAGAACACATTGATGTCGGTATAATCCTCGATACTGGAGCTCAATCCCGGAGCTGCGGTCGTCATCGACTGCTCGTAGCGTCCGGTTGAAGAGTTATAAGTCTGCTGCATGCCCATCCCTGAACCGGCATGGAGCGACAAACCACGCTCAAGCCCAATATAGACGCCGGAAAGGCCCTTGCCGAAGCCCGGATCGAGTTTGAAGTTGCCGACGCTTCCTTGGGTGGCCGGCACCTGATTGTTCGACGCAGCAACGGCCGGCGCCTGTTTCAGGGTGATGTCCTGGGCGCTGGACATCGCATTGGCGACGACGTCCTTGTATCGATTGAAGGTGCCGTCCGAATCGGCCAGCTCCCAGAAACGCACACGCTGATTGCCGTGACGCGCCACAGCAATTTCACCGGTGTATTGGGTGCCGTTCAGTGTTGCGACACCGACACCGAACCGGAAGACCCAGCCGTTGTCGAAGCGTTGCTCCACCGGATTGCCGACCGGGCGCCATGGCCCCAGGTCGCGGATGGCCTGCGCATATTCGTCATCCAGGCTGAGTCTGGAGGTGCTCAGCGGCTCCACCATCAGGATCAGAGAATCGAAAAACGACAGATCGTCCGGAGACAGGGAAACCACTCCATTTTCCACCGTGCCCGTCCAGCTGGCCGGCAAGTCCAGCCATGGCACCAACTGTCGAGCTTCGTCGGCTCTGGCCTGCGGCATCAGGATTGATAGCAGGCAATATAGCCCGACTGCGAATTTGACAGCTGCTGTTCTCATCGTTCCTCTCCCCTGCGGGTAATGTATTCCGCTTATAACTTGTTGCCGCTCCCCGCTTCGACCCTGTAGCTGATCCGGTTGTCGCTACGCGACAGGATCACCTTCGTCGTGCTGCCTTCGGTCAGTGGTACATCGCGGACGGTCACGTCACCTTTCGCCGTGTGCACGATCACCGTGTAATTGCCCTGATACAGGTTCTGGGTCCCCTGGCCGGTCAGCCCCTCGCCTACCCTGTTTTCACGTCCATCGAGTACCTCGAACGGCATGGCCAGCGCTTCGTTGATGGCGTTGGCCAGCGCCTCGCGGTTCTGGGCATCGAAGAAGCGGCCGCCGGATTTGCCGGCCACCTTGTCCATATCCGCCTTATCCTTCTTGTCGGTGAGGGCGAAGCCGACGATGTCGATACGCGCATCCACGCCCTTGGCTCGAATCTGCTCCACTGCCTTGGCCGGATCGCCGTTGCACTCCTCCTTGCCGTCGGTGATCAGCACGATGTGTCGCGGGCCCTTGATCCTAGCCAGGTCTTCGCCGGCCTGTTGCAGTGAGTAGGCGATCGGCGTGTCTCCGAGAGCATTGATCGACTGGATCTGGTCGATCAGCCGTTTGCGGTCGAGCGTGCCGATCGGCGTGACCAGTTGGGAATCCTCACAGGATCCCTTACTGCCGGACTTGCGGCGGTTGCCGTAGACGCGCAAGCCGACCTGGGTATCGTCCGGGAAGAGGTCGATGATCTCCTTCATGACCTCTTTCGCCACGTCGATCTTCAGCTTGCCGTCCACCTTGTGCTTGGTTGATTTCATCGAGCCCGAGGCGTCGAGAATCAGTTCGATGGAGGCGCCTGACATCGCCTTGCCCTTTTCCCAGACGACGTTCAGATGGCCGGCGCCGGGCGCCGGTCTCCAGGCGACCTGATAATCTGTCGGCCGGCGCATCAGGCAGGCGGCACGGTCGAAAGCGACATCCAGATCGGTCTGGTTGCGGAATACGGCGTAGGCGCCGTGATTGACCGATGCCCAGTCCTGCATCAGGTCCTGAAAGTGCGAGGTTTTGTCCGCATACGGGTTCAGCTGCAATTCGAGGGTGAAGATGCGTGGCTCGATCTTGCGGAACTTCTCCCACATCTCGGCAGCCAGCTTGATGCCGGGGGACTCCGCATCGGTCAGCAGCACGATGCCGCGGTTGCCCGGCCGTTTGGCCAACAGATTGGTCGCCGCAAGCAGGTTGTTTTCGGCATCGCTGGATTCGTCCCGGCGGTCATAGCTGCCGATAGCGCGCTTGACCGCAAGCGGGTCGGAGGTCCAGTCGGGCAACAGCGGTGTCGGACGGCCATCCTTGAACGGCAGCAGGTTCACCGCCTCGAGGCCGGGGCGGATATCGTCGGCGAAACGGGCGATAGCCCGGTACATGGTTTCGTGATAATCGCCGACACTGCCGCTGTTGTCCCAGACGATCATGATCGACCGTTTGGCCTCGGCGACCTTCAGGTAGTAGCTCGCTCCGGGCTGGACCCGCGCATGAAAGATGCGTGCGCCATCGATCTCGTCGCCGGGTTCCAGCGTTACCTGCTCTCCCTTGCCGTCCTCCAGCTTGGGTTCCAGGCGCCCTGCACCGTCGCCGCTGAAAGCCAGTTCAAGCCGATCCAGATCTTTCGGGGTGTCGATGCGGTACCACTCGTCGCGTGCGCCGACTTCGACGCTCCCCGCGATCGTCTGTCTGACGGGCAATGGCCGGGCTTCGTTGCGGGTTGTGCCCCCGCCCTGTCCGGATGTCGTGGCAGGCAACAGGTTGTTCGCCTGCGCCTCGTAAGTGGCTGCACGGCGATAATGGCCCCATTCGCCGAGCATGGAGAGGTAGCCGTTACCCTCGGGCTGTTCGAAGATGCGCAGCGTTTCCGCCAGTTGCCAGCGGGTAGGCGTATCCGATCCGGGCATGGCGAAGCGGACGAAGCGTGCCCAGACGGGCTTGTCGAGAACCAGTTCGGCCATGCCGTTCTGGTCGCGTTGCAGTTTCCAGTTGGCAAGGGGCTTCCAGGGGCCGTTCGGATTGTCCAGGCTGATGGAAACAGAGACGCTGTCCGGCCGCCGGTTCATCTTGCTGGCACGGACACTCTCCACCCACTGCATTTTCGTGATGCGTGCAGCCCGGTCGTGGTGGAAACCGACGACCCATTCGACCGGTTTGAGTTTCTCGACGTCCGCCGCCGCCGCCTCATCCGCTTCGGTCAACATCGTCTGCAGGTCGAAGGTGCCGGATGTCGACCATGAGGCCCAGACCACATGCCCGCCCAAGGTCGCGTCAGCGATATTCAGGGGCCTGTCGCCCAGCGGGCGGGAGCCGGGGACGGCGATCACTTTCCATTCCGAAAGGACGACACCCGGTGCACCGTACAGCGTCGTTGGCGAATCGAGATGCAGGCGAACATGGCTTGCCTGGCGCGGCTTGTCGAATACGAAGGCCTGCTCATTTTCGCTCGTGTCGAGTATACCTGAGTACGCCGTGGTGTAGCTGGTTCCGTCCACGGAAAGCAGGACGGTGAATGGAATCGGGCTGGCCAGCGTGTAGCCGCTGGTTCCCGGGAACAGCGTGATGCCGGCAATGTCGGCGGGCTTGCCGCCGGCAAGCTTGACGGTGATATCGGCCGGCAGATCGCCGGACTTGATTTCGTAGCGCTGATTGAGCGGCGTCATTTCATCGAACAGCATGGCTTGCCGTCCGCGGGCGTACTTGTCGCCGTTCTCGACCTCGGCACCCAGGCCGCTCCAGGCCAGATTCAGCCCTCCCAGCAGTGCGGCCGGCAAAGGCTGATAGGCCTGTGGCGACAGGGCGGGAGCGGAACAGGTGGCCTGCAGCGGAACCACGGTCGTGCCGGCGCCCGACTGCCCGGCGGCATGCACGTAGAGCGGGATGGTTTCCAGTGCGGAGCGGTCGGGAAGCGCACGGATTTCGCCTTTCACCACGGCCGACTGTCCGGGAGCGAGGGAGAGGGTTTGCGGATCGAAACTGGTTTCCCAGCCGCGGCTGCCGGCCAGCGCCTCGATGCTCAGGTTCTGTGCGGCGGCACTGCGGTTGGTGACCGACAGTGCCAGCGATCCTTGCTGCACGACATCCCGGTAGGCACTGAAGGCCGGAGCTTTCCCCTGCAGCGACAGGTCGATGCCGGAGACGGGTTGTGCGGCCTGCGCGGCCGCCAGGGGCGGATTGAATCCGACGCCGAGGTGGTAGTTTCCCTGGCCGGAGATCTGCAGCAGATACGTGCTGCCGGGTTGCAGCGCGGCCTGATAGGCATGCGCGGTTGCCGAACTGTGCGCAGCATCCTCTTCGGTCGGCACCGGCTTGGTGCCGTCGCCGGCGACCAGCCGGACGTAGGCTTTGACATCGGTCCCGCTCAGGGTCAGCGACAGCCGTGTGGGAGCGCTGATGGCCGGCAGCGCGAACCAGTCCTCGCGCGCGAAGGCGCCCACCGAGCCGTTGAACTGGATGTCGCCCGGCAGCTTGCGCGCCATGGCCGCCGTACCGTTGGGCGACAGGTCAGCCGGCAGGTCGAAGGGATCGAGGCGATCGAGCCGTAGTTCGTAGGGAGCATCGCTGCTTGCGCTCCCTTCCGCCTGTACGCTGACCAGGTATTCGCCCGGCATCAGCAGCGCTTCGTAGCGCGACGGCTCACCGGCCGCTGCATTATAGTCGCCGCGGACATTGAGGCCGTTGCCCTCCAGCTTGAGGGTCAGGCGCAGATCCGGAGGTGGCGTCAGGGTCAGCGCCAGATGCGTGGGGACGTCGATCGAGAAGCGGTAGTTGTCGACATCGTCCTGGTGGCCGATCAGCCCGCGGCGCGGGTCACCGAAATGCAGGATGTGCGCCTGCGAGGGGTGATCGTTGGGCTCGAACTCCACACTCTTGTCCGGGCGCCCCAGGGGGACGGCGCGCACGGTATAGGCGCCGGGCTGTCCCATCCGGGAGAGCTTGATCCAGTACTGGCCGGGGAGCAGCAACAGATTGTCGAGCCGCACTGAATCCTTGCCGCGACTGTCGTGCTCGGCCAGCCGCCGCTCACCGGCCGCATAAAGTCCGAGCGACCGGAAGCCGGGGCCAGCCGCCTCGATGCTCCACAGTTGCGGTTCGCCGTCGGCGCGGAATGTATACCAGTCGGCCTCATCGTCCGGGCCAAGCGTTCCCTTTGCTGCCAGGCCTTTGCCGAGGGGCGTCGACTGGGCGAGCTTGTTGTTCGGTTCGGTTTCGGCGATGGCCTGGGCCGCATCGAATGGCGGCAGGACAATCGGCATCATCTTCGGCTTTTCCGAAGGCGGCACGAAGGCGGGCCTGGCCGGAGTCTGCACCGCATGCTCCTCGGCGGATGCGGCCTGCGCGGTTTCGGTGCCCGGTATCGCTTCCGACGGAGCACCGCCGGCTGCCGCGGCCGGTGCGGTGGCCACAACGACGGGTTCGAGTGCCGCGGCCGACATGCTGCTGGCCGCGCCGGGCTTCACGTCGGCAATGCTGCCAGCGGCCAGCTGCAGGCTGCCCTCGCCGGCAAAGCCCCGGTAGCGCAGCAGCGATGGGGCCGGCGCATCTGCCGGCAGGGAGTAGGCGAGCTCGAAACGGACAGGCGTATCGGGTGGCAGGACGAACGGCTCCGGCGGTTGCCGGAACAGGCGGCGGGTCAGGCCGGCATCGGGATGGTATTCGCTGTTCCCCGCCTTGAGCACGAACTGCTGTCTGGCATTGATCTCGACCCCCTTGCTGCCGCTCTCCGGAGTGGCCATCAGGTCCACGATGGTAATGCCGTTTTCACGGCGCGTGCCGATCAGCCCCAGCGTCAGGGCGCCGGCATCCTGCCATTGCTGGGTTGCCGCGGGAGCCGCCGCCGGCGGTTCGGCCGTCGCCTTGAGCCTGAGCACGTCGCTGCGGCCACGCAGGCCGAGGGTGAAACGGTTCTCCCGTTCAGGCACGACGAAGGCGACGGACTGGCGGCTGGCCACTTCGGGCGTGAAAACGATATTGCCGGAGCCGTCTTCGGGCGGCAGGCCGTAGTGGAGGCTGCCGCCGTCGCCGGTCAGCCAGAGATACTTGCTCGGATCGGCGAAAACGAGCGCACCCATGTTGTTTTGCTTGGCGATGCTCTTGCCGAGCAGATCGACCACCGCGAAACGCCAGCCAGCGGGCGCCTTCTGGCCGGCATAGCTGTCGACACTGCGCATGCCGAGCGCAGAGAGTTCGAGTTCGCCCGATTTGCCGGCATCCACCGGCGAAGTCCGCGCCGGTGTCTCCGCCTTTTTCATGTCCCCGGCCACCGGCAGTGAGACATGGCCGTTGTCGTAATCGAACAGGCGCAATTCGATATCGCTCATCCCCTTGGGGACGAACCATGCCATGCGCGCATCACGCGTTTCCCCCAGATGGGCGATGCCGAAAGGCTTGTTGGCATCCATGCCATCCGGCATACCGCTGCTGGCCGGCTGCAGCCGGTACGCCTCGCCGCCGGCGATCAGCCACAGGTGTCGGGAGGGGATGGGAACCTTGTAGGCGACATCCATGTCGACCATCTCTTCCTTGCCGCCGCTGCCGCCGGAATGCAGGCCACCGGCACCGAAGCTGCGGTCGCCGGCGCTTTCGAGCGAAGCCCGGCTGACCTTCTGTTTGGGATGCACGTTCGTCCAGCGGGTGAACAGGACGATGGCCTCCATGCCGGCAGGAGCCGGCACGCCGGCGATCTCGTCGCTGCGTAGCACCTGCAGCAATTCGATGCGGGCGCCGCTGTTGGCTGCGCCACTTTTGACCGCCGTACCGGGCGGCAGCGCCGACATCGACGGATTGAGCTTGATCTTGGCGGCACGGGGCACGCTCTCCACCGCCTGCGGTTGCGGGTAATGCGCCGGATCCTCGGTCAGGAACGGGTCGGACCAGGGGCTTGCGGCATAGGCGGGAAACGCCAGCCAGGGAGCGACGAACAGGGTTGTGGCGAGGCCGGCGACAGCAAGGCCGTTATGAGCCCGGCGGCTTACTCGTCGCATGGCAGCTTCTGCGCGAACGCATCGAATTCATTCTTGCTGGTTAGCGGCTCATTACGTTTGTAGCCGCTCAGGATGATGCTGGAGGCGCACATCATGCCCTTGGTGTATTTTTCACAGAAGGAGAGGGTTTTGACTTCGATACCCTTGGCCTCCTTCTTGTGCTCGAAGCAGGTGCCGCTGAGGGTCGCCGATGCCGAGGGGCCGGCCTCCGCTTCGGGGCAGGACATGCACTTGAGCTTCTTCATGCGCGCCTCGATATCGGCGACGATCTCCGGAGTGATATTGCCGTTCTCCAGGACCTTGGCAGCCAGAAGGGTTTCCGTGCTGGCGGCGCCGACGATCATGCCGATTACGGCTCCGGTATCCTCGTTCAGACCGATCTCTTCGGTGTTGACCGAATATTCGGCCATCGCCGAATGCAGGCCGTCATCCATGATTCCGATGATCCGGCCGGTTTGCGGATCGCGTTCCCACCAGCCTAGCCGCGAGCGGCCGGCCAGCGTTTCCGGTTTCGGCGGTATGATGACTTCGCGGCCGGCCTTCAGGCTGTTTTCTATCAGCTGGCGGGAATAGGGCGACAACCCTTCGATCCGCCCGAGCTGGCCGATATCGGCCGCCGTGAAGGTCAGCATGGCCGCCGGACCGCCCTTGATTCGCGTGATCAGGTTGGCGGTGTTGGAGGACTCCTTGAGGCCGAGTGTGCGTTCGAGAAACCGGCTCTCCAGCATGGTGTTCTGGATGCCGCGTGCCGTCTGGAAATGCTCGGCCAGCCTGCCGGGATTGCCCGGATAGGGCCAGGCATCGACCTGATCGAGCCGCAGGTCGATCGATGCCTCGTAAGCGGATGACGAGCCGTTGCTGGCCGATACGATGATGATGCGCGGCAGCGACTGGGTAAAGCTCACGCCGCTGGCGAAGGCCATTTGCCGCGTCATGCGGGTCGATTCGGCGGCCAGCCGCAGTCCGAGCAGGTGTCCGGTCACCAGTCCGAGCCTGTCGCTCAGCTCGGAGGCCGAGGCCAGCTCGTCCCGAGCCGGCGACTTTGCGTCAGCCAGCGCATTCAGCCGGGACCGGATACCCTTCAGATCAATGGCGCGGCCGAGCCGGGTCGCATAGGCATCGACATCGTCCGGCTCGAGGGGTCCGGGCAACATCACGATGCCGAAGCGCCGGAACAGTGCTGGCCGCTTGCCGGAATTACCGGGAGCGTCGACCGCGAACAGATCCCGTTCGATGACCACCGGCTGGCCTCCCGGTGTGCGAATCTCGAAACGCAGCCATTCCCGTTTGATCTCCGAACCTGGCTGGTCATCCAGCAACAATGTGCCGGCCACCTGGCTGCTGCGGCTGCCGGACAGGCTGCGCCGGATCATGACGCCGAGAGGCTGCGGCGGTCCCGGCTTTTCCGGTTCGGCCTCCTTGACGGTGGTATCGCCGGAAAGGGCGCCGCTGAAAAGATCGCCGGCATTCCTGCGTTTCTTTTCAGCGGCCGGTTTGAAGCGGGGGTAGCCGATCTCCGTCAATGCCAGCGGCTGCATGCCGATATCGGCCGTACGTGCCTGCAGCCTCCCGAGAACCCGTTTTTTGCCGGCGACCGTCTCTTCGTTCACCGACAGGTCGACCGTCTGGTACATCGTATCCGGCAGCGTATCGAAACGTGCCTCGGCCTTGGCATAGGCTTCGCCGATGCGTGCACGCGGGAAGGATGGATCGAGCGGCAGCCAGCTGCCGTCACCCTGATCGACTTCGAGCCAGAGGTGATCGCGTGCGGCCTGCTGCAGGGATGGGTCTGAAGACAGGGCAAAGGGGCTGTATTCGGGAGGGAAATCCGTTTTCGGCAGATCCGGCGGATACATGCCGCGCAACAGCGTTTCGAGGTTGCTGCCGGACAGGGTGCCGCGGACGAAGCGGACGCGGTATCCCTTGGCTTTCAGCAGGTCGGCCAGCAACAGCGCCTGATCCGCTGCATTGCCGCCGCGTGCCAGCGCCGTTGCTTCCGGCCCCCGCACCACGCCGGGGTAGGGTTCAAAGCGGATGCCTGTGGCAACGGCGGCAAAGAGGTCGTCGAACGACAAGGCCTGATAGCGGGCCATCGCATCCGTTCCGATGCTCGGCCACCCTGGAGCTGCCGCCGCCGGCAACGCCATGCCGAGTGCAACGGCGGTGAAGCAGGCAACCCCGATGTGGCGGAGATGCGGTCGGGTCAGGGCAAGGGAAATGCGCATAAACTAGGGCACGGCCTAGAATCCCAGCTCCTTCTCCAGGTCATCCTGCTCCTTGGAGAATTTCTTCTGGCGCACCTTTTCCTTCTTTTCGTATTCGGCGGCCTTCTGTTCGCGTTCGGCACCCGCCAGCTCCTCGGCATGCGCAGCCTTGTCCTTCGCGCCGGCGGCCTCGTAGCATTTCGCGGCGGCCGGGTAGGCGCCCTTCTTTTCATAGTCTTCGCTGAGGGCCATCGCTTTCGCGGTTGCCTGCTTCACCTTCGCCTGGTTGCCCGAGATCCTGTAATACTCGAGGGTCGATGCCATGTTCAGGCAGCCTTCGTCTTTGGCCAGTGCGTCGCCACGCTGTTCGGCCAGTGCCATGACAGCCTTTTTGCGGCTGCCATCGTCACCGGCATAAGGTAGCCATTCGATCTCGCGCGCCAGGTATTCCGGCTGATACATACCCGGTGCGAACATTTTCGCCTCGGCCTTGTGGAAGTGATCGGCGCGTGATGTGGCCACTTCCCGCAAGGTCTTTTTCAGGTTGTCGAACGGGTGCGCCCTGCTGTAGGCCCAGGCATCCTTGAACTCAGACTCTCCTTGACTATAGCCGTTGCCCTGGAGCGGAGCCGCCTTGACCCTCGCAGCATGGATGCGGGCGGCTTCGGCAAACTGGCAGCTATCGTCGTGAATCCGGATGGCATCCACCAGCCGGCCGGCCTTTTCGGCCTTGTCCGCACGCTGCTGGGCGATATTGCCCATCAGCGCCAGGAAGCCTTTCTCGAGCGAAGGGCGCACACATACCGCCTTGTCCGGCTGCCGCGCGATGGATCGGCCATATTCGTCCTCGCCGCCCTCGGCCTGGGCATCGGCCTCTTCCAGCTCCTTTTCGACGGTTGCCTTGGCCTCATCGGCCTTGCCGGCATCGGCCAGCGCCTTGACCTTTTTGTAGAGGCTGTCGCCATGGCCGTAGTTGCTTTCGCTGCAGGGATGGGTCTCCATCCCTTCGCCATCGCCCCCTAGCGTGAAGGTGTTGTCGAGAATGAATCCGAAACGGTTCTGTTCGCAGGTTTCGGCAGCCCAGCCGCTGGCGGATAAAAAGAGGGCCGATGTGAATGCGATCAACCAGTAAAATTTGCGCATGACATCCTCCGGTCAGTTAAACAGGTCGAGGGCGTCCTTGAGGTTGAAGCCTTTCCCTCCACCGCCACCGGAACCGCCCATGCCCGGCATGCCCATCTTCGAATAGCCGGACGGAATCTCGAACAGCGAGGCGGGCTGCTTGCCGACCTTGAGCTTGCTGAGTTCTATCTTCATGCGCATCTTGCTGCCCTTGTCCTTGGCGATCATGTCCATCTTGACCACGATGCCATCCTTGGTGGTCCACCAGAAGCCGCCCATCTTGCTGCCGTCCTTGGCGGTCATGATGACCTTGCTCTTCTGCGTCGGAATGCCGTTGATGGTCTCTTCGCCCATGGGCGTCTGCTCGACCTTGTAGCTCTCCGGATTGTTCGGATCGTCCGGGTTGAGCGCGCCTTCCATATACATCTGCTCGGAAGGCATCAGCGTCCAGGTGACCTTCTTGTCGAAACGCATGATGATCACGGTCTGTTCTCCGTCCATCTCCATTTCGCGGCGCTGTTTCCCGGGCGTAACGTAGATCATACCCTCCATGGAGGCCTCGGCGGTTTCCATGACCTGATAGGCTGAATAGGAAACCTTGGGCGGCTGCCAGGCCCAGGCATTGCCGGCCAGCAACATAGTTAAAGCGATAACAATGAGACGAATGATCATGATAAGACCTCCCCCGGAGTGTATGGATTAAGTGTTTCGCCGGCTGTCTGAAAGCCGGCGAAACACTTGATTGAATTGTGGAATTCGACAGATAAAAGCGGGCCGCTCACCTCGAAGTGTGTTCGAGCGCCTCATGGCGCGGCAGATCAAACCAACAGGTTTCGTAAGCGTTCCCCTTTCCCCTCAAACCTGACTAGGCAATTAGACTACAAAGCGGCGGCTGTCAAACGGATGGGGATGGATGTCCTGCAAAGAAGAAGCCATTAAGGCCGTCGAGCACAAACTGGACCGCCACTGCGAGCAGCAGTAGGCCGATCAGGCGCGAGATGACATTCATGCCCGTGGCACCCAGCCGGCGGGTAATCGAGGTGGAAAAATGCAGGATGGCCCATGAGAGAAGGCCGACCAACACGATGACGATGGTGACCGTGGCAACACCTTTCGGCGCCGGCTGGGTGGCAGCCAGCACCATCACGGTTGAAATGGCGCCCGGTCCGGCCAGCAAAGGTACGGCGATTGGAGTCAGCGACACATCCGGTTTGCTGATGCCCTCGTCCAGTTCGGCCGGCGTGGTTCGCACGCCGGTGTCGGTCGCTTTCAGCAGATCCATCGACATCACCGCCAGAATGATGCCGCCGGCGATACGGAAGGCGTCGAGCGATACGGAGAACCAGGCGAGCAGCGCCTGTCCGGCAAAGAGGAAGAAAAACAGGATGCCTGAAGCGAAGGCCGCCGCTCGCCGGGCCATGCGCCGGCGCTCGTTGTAAGTGTTGCGATCGGTCGTGGCCGCAAAGATGGCTGCCGCGGCCAGCGGGTCGACTACGGCGACAAGACTGATCAGGCACTGCCAGAAGAATTCCATGAATCGTCCTGCATCACCCCGGAGGATATTCAAGTAGCAACGTAGAACCAGGGCACTGTTTCGGCAAGTACACAAGGATGATTTTCTGGCAGTCTGGGCGGATGGATGCGGTCTGGGAAGTCGTTCTGCTCGGATTGGCCGTGGGGCTTGTGGCGGGAGCCGTCGGCGGCACGCTTGCTGGCCTCGCTGGTGTTGGCGGCGGCCTTATCTATGTGCCGGTTTTCTACGCTGCGATGCCGGCCAGCAACGATACGATGGCGGCACATGTGTTCGGCAGCATGGTGGCCATCGTCATCACCGGTTTCTTCTCCGCGCGCGCCCATTGGCGGCTGGGGCATGTGGACACTACAGCGATGCGACGACTGTTGCCGGGCTTGCTGGTGGGGGCCGGCATCGGTTTGTGGCAATCGCTGCAGCTACCGCAGGTGTGGGTTTTGCTCGGGCTTGGCCTGCTGGATGGCTGGATCGCCTGGGATTACGGGCGGTACCGGCATCCGAAGCCGGGAGTCGTGCCGCTGTCGGTCATGGCGGGTCCGGTCGGCTATCTGTCAGGGTCGCTCGGCATCGGCGGGGGCACCATGCTGGTGCCGTTGTTGCGTCGCCACCTCAGCCTGCGCGAAGCCGTCGGCACCTCGGCAGCGGCCGGCATGATCATGGCCACCGGCGCCGTCACGGCGAACCTGCTGCTGGAACGGAACTGGATGGACGTACTGGCGGACAGTCTGCCGTTTCTGGCCGGTGCCTGGCTGGGAATCCTGCTGATTCTGCCGAAAACCAGCCGCTGGGCCGCCCGCTTGCACGCCACGATCAGCGAAGCGGTCATGCGTCAGCTGCTGAAACTGCTGTTTATGGTGCTTTCCGGATCCCTGCTGCTGGCGGCCTGGCTGGCCTAAACGAGCGGGCTCCCCGGTCGTTGCCAGGGAAGTTTGCCATCCGATTCGATAGCCACACGCATCACGAGGCCCAGAGCGGCAAGCATGGTAATCAGGGCGGAGCCGCCGTAGCTGATGAACGGCAGCGGTACGCCGACAACCGGTAGCAGGCCGGAAACCATGCCGATGTTCACACTGATATAGAGCATGAAGATGGCGGCGACGCCAATGGCCAGGAGCGATGCGAAGCGGCTGTGGGCGCGCGAGGCGATCAGCAGGATGCGGCCGACCAGCACGGCGTACATCAGCAAGAGCAGCGAGATGACGATCAGCCCACCCTCCTCTGCCAGCACGGCGAAGATGAAGTCGGTATGCTGCTCGGGCAGGAAGTGCAGCCTGCCCTGGCTGCCCTGCAGATAGCCCTTGCCGAGCAGGCCACCCGAGCCGATGGCGATGGTGGACTGGATCACGTGATAACCGGCACCCAGGGGGTCGGATTCCGGATTCAGGAACGTCAGCACCCGCTGCTTCTGATAGTCGTGCATGTAATGCCAGAGAATCGGGGCCGCCAGCAGGGTCGCGAACAGCGACAGCGCGAACCAGCGCCAGGGAAGGCCGGCGGCGACCAGCATGACCGTCGCCGCGAAAAGCAGCACCAGTGTCGTGCCGAGATCGGGCTGGATGACGATCAGGAACGCCGGCAGCACGGTCAGGCCGACGGCGACAGCCAGATGCGGCAGGCGGTTGGCTTCGCGCGAGGCGAACCAGTGCGCCAGCATGAACATCAGCGCCCATTTCATCAGTTCGGAAGGCTGGATATGAATGATGCCGAGGTTCAGCCAGCGGCGGGCACCCATCTGTACGTCGCCGATCAGCGGTACCAGCGCCAGCAGCAACAATGCCAGCAGGTAGATCGGCCAGCAGGCCAGGCCCAGCAGGCGCAGCGGTACGAAACAGAGGGTCAGGAATACGGCGAGGCCAAGCAGCCAGAAGACGTTCTGCTTCTGCCACAGGCCGATGTCGCCCTGATGCACGGCCGAATAGAGGGTGACAAGGCCGAGTGCGGCCAGACAGGCCAGGCAGGCGAGCAGCACGCGATCCATGGAGCGGAATACCTGCAGCATGTCAGGCGCCTCCCTTGCCGGCAGTGGCGGCTTTTCGCGCCTTGGCCGAGTCTGGTCCGGGAGCCGGCGGCGCGATGGTCTCCTTGCTTGCCAAGGTTTCCAGAACCTTGGCGGCGATCGGACCGGCGGCCGAGCCTCCGTGTCCGCCATGTTCGACGAAGACGGCAAAGGCGATTTGCGGATTCTCGAATGGCGCGAAGCCCATGAACCAGGCGTGGTCCTTATGCCGGTCGTATTCGGGTGTGCTGGGTTGCTGGTCGTCCTGCGCCATGGCGATGACCTGCGCGGTACCGGTTTTGCCGGCCACCGTCCATGGCACATGCCGCATTGGCCAGAAAGCGGTGCCGTGAGGGTCGGCAACCACGTCGCGCATGGCATTGCGGACGGTCTGCAGCTGCGCCGGATCGACATCGATGGTGCGTTCGATAACCGGAGGTTGGTCGGCCTCCAGTGCCGGCCTCAGCAACTCGCCGCCGTTGGCGAGCGCTGCCGCGAATCGCGCCACCTGTAACGGCGTCGCGGTAATCGAACCCTGGCCTATGGCCGTGATCATGGTTTCACCGCGGAACCATTGCTGCCGGCGCAGGGCGGCGGAATCGCGCCGGTTGTCGGCAACCATTGGCGTTGCGTTCGGTATATTGCCGCGCGATTCGGGCGGCAGGTTGATGCCGGTCCGTTCGCCGAAACCCCAGCGATGTGCCTCCTCGCTGAGCTTTTCCATGCCGAGCTGGTCGCCCAGTTCGTAGAAATAGACGTCGCAGGATTCCACGATGGCATTGTGCAGGTTGATCTCCTGATGCCCCTCGCGTTTCCAGCACCGCAGGTTGCGGTCGGCCAGCTGGATGAAGCCATGGCAGAACGTATGGCCGGTGGCCAACGGCTCGTCGTACCGCAAGCCGGCAAGGGCGGAAACGAGCTTGAATGTCGAGGCGGGCGGATAGGCGGCCTGCGTACTGCGGTTGAGCAGCGGCTTGCGGGGGTCCTGCAGCCAGGTCTGCCACTGTTCGCTTTCCAGGCCGGTAATGAACTGGTTGGTGTCGTAACCGGGTTTGCTGATCATGGCGATGACGCCGCCGGTGTTGACATCGAGAACAACGACGGCACCCGTCCGGTTGCCCAATGCATCCGAAGCGGCCTTCTGGATATCGATATCGAGCGTCAGCTGCAGCTTTTCGCCGAGTGTCGGCGGCGAGCGCTTGAGCACGGCAATTCGGTGGCCGTGGGCATCGACCTCCTCCTGCTGCGAGCCGAGGCTGCCGTGCAATGTCGTTTCGAAGGATCGTTCCACCCCCGTCCGTCCGACGAATTCGGTGGGCAGGTAGCCGGCATCCAGATCTTCCTGATTGGCCAGCGACAGATAGCCGATCAGATGCGAGGTCAGCGGACCATACGGATACCAGCGGAAGGTACCGGCCTGCACATCGACACCGGGCAGATGGTGCAGGCGGGAAGCGAGAGGCGCCACCTGTTTCCATTTCAGCTTGTCGTCCAGCAGCACCGGCCTGTCGGCACGCGAACGCTGGATACGATCTCGGATGGAGAGTTCCTTGCTATCGCTCCAGCCAAGTATCGCCGACAGGGTGCCGAGCGTGGCATCCATGTTTTCGACACGCTCGGGAATCATCATCACCTGATAGGCGATGGTGTTGACGGCCAGGCCGCGACCGTAACGATCAAGAATCTCGCCACGGACCGGCAGCACCGGCACCACGTTGATGCGGTTCCTGTCGGCCTGCAGGGCATATTTGTCGTGCTGGATCCATTGCAGGTTGATCAGCTGGCCAAGCAGGACGAGCAGGATTGCTGCCATCACCCCGTAGAGGACGTTCACCCGGGTTTTGAATACCTGCCGAGCCCTAAGCTGATCGTGCATAGACATTTGCCAGATTGAACCACACCGGGACACAAAGGCCGAGGGTGAGCAGCCAGGCGAGCGTCGACCAGCCGAGGAATAGCATCGGCAGGCTTGTCAGGATCAGCAGCGTCAGCCGCTGCGGCAGGCCCGGGCCCAGGCGCTCATCGAGATGGGGCAATAGCAGAGGAATGACGACCAGCCAGGGCAGGTTGCCCCAGATCGTCCAGTAGAATACCGCATCATGAAAGCCGGTGGCGGGCAGCACCCACACCCAGGAACCCCGATGGGCAAGCAGGGCCGCCAGCAGCAGCGAGAGTGTCCAGTCGGGCTGGGCCATCGATTGGGAAAACGCCAGATTCAACGCCAGCCCCCCCAGCGACAGCAGCAGGATCCAGGCGGCGATCATGGCTTGGTTACAGGAGCATTGGAGGCAATGGCAAGCCAGTTGTCACGCTGCCAGTGGGCAACGGGAACTGCAGCCACGTGGGAGAATATCTCGCCCGGCTTGGGTTCGACGCTGGTTATCCTGGCAACGGCAATGCCGGGCGGGAACAAGCCGCCGGCGCCGGAAGTATAAAGAATGGCTCCGATCTCGGGGGCATTCTGCGAGGGGACGAAATCGACCTCCAGGGAGTTTCCCTGTCCACGCAGCAGGGCCGCCAGCGGGCTGCCCGGCAGCGTGACCGGTACGGCGAGCGAGGCATCCAGAATCGTCCGCACGGTTGCGTAGCCGCCGTTGACGCTGTCGACGACACCGACCAGGCCATCGGAGGATACGACGACGTCATCGGAAGCAGCCCCTTTCGTCTGGACGATCAGGTACTGGCTCATGGCGTCCGGGCTTCGACCGTGCACCTTGGCGGCAGACCAGTGGTAGCCGGGGATATCGGCAACGCTCAGCAGTTCGCGAAGCTGCCGGTTTTCGCTGCGCAGGCTGTTGGTTTCCTGAATCAGGGACGCCTGCTGTTCGACCTGTTTCTGCGCCTCCAGGTAGCCTTGTTGCAGTTCGTCGCTGTTTTTGAACCAGAGGGAAAAGGATTGCCACCATTCAACAGGAGCATGCAGCGCATCGACGGCGGGCGCCATCAGCAGCGAAACACTCGATGCCATCGGCAGGCGTGAAATGATGATGACCGCAATGACCAGCGGGATCAGCCAGATCCATGGGCCGCTTCTGCGGACAGCCATCCCTTACTCCTCGAAGAGTACGCCCCGCATGCGATCGAGCTCCTCAAGTACACGTCCGCTGCCGAGCACCACGCAGTCGAGGGGATTTTCAGCGACCGTCACCGGCAGGCCGGTCTCCTCGCGCAGCAACTGGTCGAGGCCGACCAGGAGGGCGCCGCCACCGGTCAGGACAATGCCCTTGTCGACGATGTCGGCGGCAAGTTCGGGCGGCGTGCGTTCCAGACAGACCTTGACGCCCTCGATGATGGCATTCACCGGTTCGGTCAGGGCCTCGAGGATTTCCGAGTCGTCCAGCACGAGGTTTTTCGGAACGCCGTTGATGAGGTCGCGTCCCTTGACCTCCATCTCGCGTCGCGTCTCCTGCGGAAAGGCGCTGCCGAGATTCATCTTGATCTTTTCCGCCGTCGGGGCGCCGATCAGCAGGCTGTACTTGCGGCGCAGGTGGTTGATGATGGCCTCGTCCATCTTGTCGCCGCCCACACGGACCGAACGCGAGTAGACAATGCCGCCATAGCTGATGACGGCGATTTCGCTGGTGCCGCCGCCGATATCGACCACCATCGAGCCGGAGGCCTCGGTCACCGGCAGGTCGGCACCGATGGCTGCGGCCATCGGCTCCTCGATGAGGTAAACGGCACGGGCACCGGCCGACAGGGCCGACTCGCGGATGGCGCGGCGTTCGACAGGGGTGGAGCCGTACGGCACGCAGATGACGATGCGCGGCGCGATGCCCCACGAGCGCTTGTGCACCTTGCGGATGAACTGCTTGAGCATCTCCTCGGTGATCACGAAGTCGGCAATGACGCCATCCTTCAGTGGCCGGATGGCCGAAATGGCGTCGGGGGTGCGGCCGAGCATGCGTTTCGCATCGGCGCCGACGGCCAGCACCTTGCGATTCTGGCGACCGCCGCCTTCATGGACGGCCACAACCGACGGCTCGTTCAGCACGATGCCTTCGCCGCGGACGTAAATCAGCGTATTGGCCGTTCCCAGGTCGATGGAGATATCCCGGGAAAAAAATCCGAATAAGTTCTGCAGCATGGATTAACCTGTGCCTGAAAAATCTTGGGCGCCTAGCATAAAGGCCGCATTGCCGGAGGTAAAGCCAGGCTCAAACGGAGGCGTCAGGCCGGCGTGCCCATGGTCGATGCAATCGCCAGGCAGACGACAACCAGCGCGATATAGGCTTTGTACCCGTGGCGACTGTAACGATGCGGGGAAACCATCGAACTTACAAACATAGCGCCCTCCAGACCGCGCGAACCATGCCAGCCGCCGGAGGCTGGAAATGTGACGGGCATCATGGGCATGAAATCCGGCGAATTTCTTCATTTGGCCGCAAATCGGGTTATGATCGGCGCATGTGGCTGCAAAAATCGATCCGCTTGGCTTCGCGTCCTCGCGGCTTCCATCTGATCACACAGGAGATCGTGCAACAATTGCCGGAGCTGGCCGACTGCCGGATCGGCCTGTTGCACCTGTTCGTCCGGCATACCAGCGCCAGCCTTACGATCAACGAAAATGCCGACCCGACCGTACGCCACGACATGGAGGCGCACTTTCACCACATCGTGCCGGAACACCTCCCCTACTTCCGGCATACGCTGGAAGGACCGGACGACATGCCGGCGCATATCAAGGCGTCGCTGCTCGGCTGTTCGGTCACGATTCCGGTCCGGGACGGCCGGCTTGCACTCGGCACCTGGCAGGGGATCTGGTTCGGCGAGCATCGCGAACATGGCGGCGAACGGTCGCTGATCGCGACACTGAACGGCGAAACGCAAACGGGAAGTTAGGCGAACTCCACCCATACCGGTGCATGATCGCTGGGGCGTTCCAGGGCTCGGAAGCCGGTTGCCACTCCGCCAGCTTGCGGTAGCAGCGATGCGGTCGCCAGCAGGTGATCGATCCGCAGTCCCCAGCCGCGGCCAAAGGCATTCAGGCGATAGTCCCACCAGCTGAACATGCCCTCTTCGGGATACAGCTTGCGGATGGTATCGGTGAGCCCCAGCGCCAGCAGGCTGTCGAAATGCTGCCGCTCGGCGGTGGAACACATGATCTTCTCGCGCCAGCGTTTCGGATCGTGGATATCGATGTCGGCCGGAGCGATGTTGAAGTCGCCGAGCACGACGAGCCGTGCGTGGCGTTCGATCTCGCCTTTTAACCAGTCGCGGAACGTCTCCAGCCAGGAGAGCTTGTAGGCGAACTTCTCCGAGCCGACCTCCTGGCCGTTGGGAATGTAGACATCGATGATGCGCACGCCGTCGATGGTGGCGGCCAGCAGCCGCTGTTGCGGGTCATCCATGTCGGGCAGCCCCGTCGTGACGTCGACAGCCGGCGATCTGCTGAGGATGGCGACGCCGTTGTAGGTCTTCTGGCCCGCAAACACCGCCTGGAAACCCGCTGCCTCAATCTCGGCGCGCGGGAACTTCGCATCCTCCAGCTTGGTCTCCTGCAGGGCCAGGATATCCGGCTGCTCGCTGGCCAGGAATTCCAGCACGTGCGGTAGCCGTACATTCAGCGAGTTGACGTTCCAGGTGACGATGCGCATGGCTAGATGCTGACCAAAGGGCGGCCGGCCCTCAAGGCTTACTCCTCTTCGGAGAAGTTTTTCAGGCAGCGCTGCAGGGCGCGTTGCATGGCCAGCCCGTCCTGGTAGCGGTTGCCCGGATCCTTCTGCAGGGACCGGTCAATGATCGTCTTGACGCATGGCGGCAGTTCCGGTCGCAGTTTGAGCGGATCCTGGTGCTTCTCGGAGGTGATCTGGAAGGTGAGGGCCGCCACCGAGTCGGCACTGAAGGGGCGTTTGCCGGTCAGCAGTACGAACATCGTGGCACCGAGCGAAAAGATGTCGGCCCGTCCGTCCACCGGCTGACAGGTTACCTGCTCCGGCGACATGTAGGCGGGGGTGCCGAGCATGGTGCCGGTCTTGGTCCGGCTGGAGGAGGTGACGCGGGCGATACCGAAGTCGGTGATTTTCACGACGCCGCTTTTCTGGTTGTACATGATATTGCCGGGCTTGATGTCGCGATGCACGATCCCCTGCTTGTAGGCATAGTCGAGACCGCTTGCCACCTGAGCGATGATGTCCAGAACGGTCGGGACGGGCAGCAGCTTGTTGCTGCGCGTGAAATCGCTGAGCGGCTGTCCGTCCAGGTATTCCATGGCGATGTAGGCCAGATCATGCTCCTCGCCGGCATCGTAGATGGTGACGATGTTGGGATGGTTCAGGCGACCGGCTGCCGCGGCCTCGTGGAAGAAGCGTTCCTCGACATCCTTGAGTTCGCTGGCTTCGAATTCCTGCGACAGCGCCAGTGTCTTGATGGCCACGGTACGATCGATCTTCGGATCCCGGCCGAGATAGACCGAGCCCATGGCACCCTTGCCGATCTCCTTCTCGACCTCGTAGCGGCCGAGACGCGGCTTCTGGCCATCCTCGCCCGGCATCAGCAGTACGCTGGCGCTGAACTGGCCGCTGCTGGTCAGCGCGGCAATGCCCAGCTTCTCGGCATTGATCTTGCGTTTGGCCGTGTCCTTGAAGGTCGGGTCGATCTGCAGAATATGCTGGTAGGCCGCGGCGGCTCGTTCGTAGCGGCGCTGACGTTCGAAATCGAGCGCCAGATTGTAGATCAGCTCCAGATTCCCCGGTTCCGGCGGCAGTTTCTTGAAGGTTTCGAAGGCCTGCTCCTTCTTGCCCTGCTCCTGATAGGCGATCCCCAGCAGGCGCTGGGTGTAGGCCACGTCGGCCAGGTGCCGCACGCTTTGCGACGTGTAGAGGCGGCGCAGGCCGATGAGTGCCAGTCCGCCCGCCATCAGCAGGATGGCAAGACCGCTCTGCATCCACAATTGGTCGGTCAGCAGCAGATAGCCGGTAAAGCCGGCCATGGACAGGACGCCTGCCGCAGCGACGGCGATGCAGTAACCGTAGCGCAGGCGCGGAAACAGCAGCGTGAGCAGCAGAACGGTCACGATAAACAGTGCCCATTCGGTAGCGCCCAGCAGGTCCGTTCGGCCGTAGAGGTCATGATTCAGGATATTGGCCGTGGCAAGCGCCATGATTTCGGCGCTGGTCAACTTGCCGCCGCCGGGGACGTCGAATTGCCGGCGCATCAGGGTATCTCCGGCAATGATGATCGCCTTGCCCTTCAGCTGGCTGGTCTTGAAGTCATCGGCCAGTACACGGGAAAGCGGATAGGTTTCGAATTGAGCATTCGGATAGAGGCGCAAAAAGGCCTGCAACTCCCTGCCGGTCTTGATGTCGATATCGCCATAGCTGAGCTTGCCGGGCGAGGCTGCGAGCTTCTCGGGCTTGCCCGCTGCCAGCAGCAGCGGAATCGTCGGCACGACACCATTGCCTGCCTTGTGCAGCAGTTGCAGGCCACGCACCCGGCCATCGCTGTCGCGCAGCAGGGAGAGGGAGCCGAGCTGGGATGCCTTGTCGGCAAACTGCGGATTCGGCGTGCCGATGTCATCGAGGCTGGCGGATTCAAGCGGCAGCAGCGGTGTCAGTCCGCGGGCCAGAATACCCGGGAGGGAGCCGGATGCCGTGCTGCCCGCCAGTTCCATGCCGGTCACCGTTTCGGGCCACGCGTTGGCGGGTGCGATGGCGAGGAACAGGTGCGGCATCCTGCCGATGGCGGTAGCCAGCTGGGAGTCGATATCCAGACTCTTTTGTTCCTTGTCGATCATGTCGATCAGGTACTGGGACTGAGCGGCCGGGATCTTGCTGCTCGAGTCGATGAAATTCCGCACTGCGTCTAGGCCGGCCACGGCCGGGTTGTGCTGCAGTTCCGAGAGCGGGAGTGCGAGGACGACATTGCTGCGGGTATTGCGCAGCTTGTCGAGCAGGGAGACGAGCGCGCCGCGTTCCCACGGCATGCCACCCAGTGCCGACAGGCTTTCGGCATCGAGCTGGACAATGGCCACGTGGCGGAGCGGATCGACGGGCGGACGCGAGAGATGCTGGGCGGCATCGAACATCCAGCCGTCGAAGCGCGATACGAACGAGGTGCCGGAGAAGGCCAGCAGCACTGCCGCCAGCAGAAGTCCGAGCACCCACTCCTTGATCAGTTTACGCAAGATCATCGTATCCCCAGTTTGTTTGTACAGCCTGGCCGGCAAGCGTTCGCAGACAGAGTCTGCCAGCAGTAACGCGGGTCACCATACCATACCAAAACGGCTTATCTATCGTCGGCCGATTTCGACCGCCGGGCCAGAAGGATGCCCCAGACGATTCCGGCCGCAAGCATGGCCGAGGAGAGTAGCATACCCATCGTGACATGGTCGAACAGGAAACCCAGCTGCTTGTCCGGCTGGCGGAAATTCTCGCAGAAGATGCGTGCCACGGCATAGCCGGTCAGGAACAGCGCCACCCGGCTACCGGCCGGCCAGGGTAGTCTGCGGGTGAACCAGAGCAGGCAGAAGAGCGCGATGCCCTCCAGCCCCAGTTCGTAAAGCTGGCTCGGATGCCGGGGCTCCGGGCCGGCCTGCGGGAATACCATCCCCCACGGCACGTCGGTGACGCGCCCCCACAGTTCGCCGTTGATGAAATTGCCCAGCCGGCCGAAGGCCAGGCCGATGGGGGCGACGACGAAAAAGCGGTCGGCGAGTTCCAGGAACGGCAGGCCGTGCTTCCGGCAATACCACCAGCCGGCCAGGATCGGGCCGACCAGCCCGCCATGGAACGACATGCCACCCTGCCAGACGTAGAACACCTCCAGCGGGTGTTCGAGGTAGTAGTCGGGGTTGTAGAACAGGATGTAGGCGATGCGGCCGCCCAGCACGACACCGAGGATCAGCCAGGTGAACAGCCCTTCATAGGCCTGCGGCGAGACGCGCGTCTCCCACAGTCCGTTTTCGCGCAGTTGCTTGCGCACGAGATACCAGGTCGCGGCAAAGCCCGCCACGTACATCAGGCCGTACCAGTGAATGGCCAGCGGGCCCAGATGGATGGCGACCGGATCGATCTCTGGCCAGTGCAGCATCAGAAGCCTATCCAGAGAAGCAGTGCGCCGAAGAGGATGCGGTAGATGCCGAAGGCGACGAAGGTGAAGCGCTGCAGGAAACCGATGAACAGCTTCATGGTGGCGAAGGCGGCGACGAACGCCGTGACAAAGCCGACGACGAGCGTGAGCAGATTGCTGCCGACGAAATCATGGTAATGCTTCAGCAGGTCGAAGCCGCTGGCGGCCAGCATCACCGGCAGCGCCAGCAGGAAGGAGAACTCGGCGCTGGCCTTGCGGTCCAGCCCCACCAGCAGGGCGCCGATGATCGAGGCGCCGGCACGGCTGGTTCCCGGAATCAGTGCGAAGACCTGCGCGATGCCGATCCACAGCGCCTGCCGGTAGCTGACATCCTCGACGCGGCGGGTGGGATAATTCTTGCCTCGGTGCAGGTACTCGACCAGCAGGAAGACGATGCCGCCGATGATGAACATGGCGGCGACGATCTCGACCGAAAACATCGCCTTCACCTGCTTGTGGAACAGCAGGCCGACGATACCGACCGGTATGAAGGCAAGAATGATTTTCTGCCACAGCTCCCGATGAGCGAGGGTGAACTTGTCGCGGTAGCTGGCGGCGACGGCGAGGATGGCGGCCAGCTGGATGATCACCTCGAACGCCTTGTTGTCTTCCGACTGCGCGATCCCCAGCCAGCTGCTGGCAACGATCATGTGTCCGGTCGACGACACGGGCAGGAATTCGGTGATCCCTTCGATGAGACCCAGAATGACGGATTGCAGTAGATCCATGAAGCGCGTTCCTTCCTTGGGCAGTATGCATGCCGACCGCTGCCGTGCGGCAAACCTAGCCATCGGCCTGCCGATGTCATGCGAAAGTTGTCTCGTCGCGGGTTCGGCCGTCGGCTGCTAGGCTGTCGGAACGAGGTGACCCGATGACAGAGTGGCTGAAACGAACTTTCCGAATCCTGGCGATGCTGCCGCGCGTGCTGTTTGGCCTGCTGACCGTGCTGATGCTGGTGCTTTTCGTGGTGGGGCTGCTGGCCGGCAAACCGCACGTGCCCGAGCCTGCCCTGCTGGTGCTCGATCCGGAGGGGCCGCTGGTCGAGGAGGTGAACGTGCCGCAGCCGGCCGACCTGCTGCTCGGTTCGCCGGGGGCGAAGCAGACGCGGCTGCACGATCTGATCGAGGCGCTGCATCGCGCCAAGAGCGACAGCCGCGTCGCCATGGTGCTGCTGCAGCTGGATGACATGGGCTCCACACCTATCCCGATGCTGGAGGAGCTGCGCCGCGCGATCGCCGATTTCCGGACTTCCGGCAAGCGGGTGATCGCCTATGGCGAGAATTACTCGCAGGCACAATACCTGCTGGCGTCAGCCGCCGACGAGGTGTGGCTGCATCCGCTGGGGCTGGTCGGCGTCACCGGGCTCGCCTATCGCCGCCAGTATGTGAAACAGGCGCTGGATAATCTGCATGCCGATGTGCGGCTGTTCCGGGCCGGCAAATACAAGTCGTTCGGCGAACCATTCGTCCGCAACGACATGTCCGATGCCGCCCGCGAGGAGAGCCGCGTCTGGCTGGGTCAGCTCTGGCAGGATTACAAGCAGGACATCGCCGCCTCCCGCAAGGTCACGCCGCAAGCGCTGCAGAACCTGGTCGAGCATCCGGATGCCGCGGTCAACGAATCCGGCAGCATTGCCGCTGCGGCCCTGAAGGCCGGCCTCGTCGATCAGTTGCTCGACAGCGAACATGCCCGGCAGAAGACCGCCGGCATGCTCGGTGTCGACGTGAACAAGCCGCTGCCGGCCATCAGCTTCCGGGAATACCTGGCCGCCACCTGCGGCGACGATCCGAACGGCAAGCAGAATGTCGGCATCATCGTCGCCAGCGGCCCGATCGTTTCCGGCGACGAGCCGCCCGGCTCGGTCGGCAACGATTCGATGGCCGCCCTGCTGGCCAAGGCGCGCGACGACAGTTCCGTGAAGGCGGTGGTGCTGCGAATCGACAGCCCCGGCGGCAGTGCTCTGGCCAGCGAGGATATCCGCCAGTCGATTCTGAATCTGAAGGAGGCCGGCAAGCCCGTCGTCGTGTCGATGAGCGGTGTCGCCGCTTCCGGCGGCTACTGGATCGCCATGGCCGCCGACGAGATCTGGGCCTACCCGGCGACGCTGACCGGTTCGATCGGCGTGTTCGGGCTGACGGGCAACATCGCCGGCGGTCTGGACAAACTCGGCATCCACACCGACGGCGTCACCACCTCGCCGATCGCCGGCCAGCCGCGAGCCGATGTGCCGATGCCCCCCGTGCTGGCCGACGTGTTCCAGGCCAGTGTCGATGATGTTTACCGCCGATTCATCAAGGTGGTCAGCGAAGGCCGCAAGCTGCCGGCGGAAAAGGTCCGAGAGATCGCCGAGGGCCGGGTTTGGACAGGCACCGATGCCGCCCGCCTTGGGCTCGTCGATCATCTCGGCGGGTTCGACGAGGCGGTTGCCGCAGCTGCCAAGCGCGCCGGGCTTGAGCCAGGCTATGGCCGGCGCTGGCTGCACCAGCCGGAGGGCTTCGGCGAGGTGCTGATGGAGCGCCTCTCCGATGATGAGTCACGCGTGCTGGGTATTCGTCTGCCGGCGGTGGCCACACTCACCGGCAGCTTGTCACCCATGCTGCAGCTGTTCGCCCATCCCGGCGTTTATGCCTGGACCGATCTGAACGTCGAATAAAAAAGGGCGGCCTCGTGCCGCCCTTTTGCCCCTAGACGTCAGAAGGTGGGTGGATACGTCATTTTCGAGAGTTCTCTGACTTGTTGAGAATCTTCATAATTTCATCGTCATCTCTAGGAAGCTGCAAACCTGGGTTTTCAGTCGGCACAACAAATGCCTTCTCTGGATTTGCCCCGGCCTGAAGCAAGTCATTAATTACAGTTATGCAGGCCTTTCGTTTGTCGGGGAAATTCACGGCTTTGATCGCTGCGTGCCAGAGTGGCGTTCGATCATCCATGTCTGACGCTTCTGGATCCTGCCCTTTGGATAATAGATACTGAACGGTCTCAACATGGCGTTC